>JBHPDI010000016.1:0-22504 GCA_042577985.1 Halobacteriota archaeon
GGCCAGATAATCGGGGGCATCAGGGACATCATCGAAAAAGAAACCAATATTCCGATGATTTGTCCTAGGAAAGAATATGCCATTGAAAGCAGCAAAGTTTCACAACGCCACTTACTGGAAAAGTGCTTCCCAGATGCAAATCCCAGGTTTAAGGTATTTGATATAAAGGATTATTCTAGCAAGGATGGATTGAGAAAAGATGTTTATTCCTGGTTAGATGAGCTGGGGAATCAGGTGGCTGTGAAACCAGATGCTCCGGCTACCGGTAAGGGTGTTGGAGTTTGGGGAGACCACTTCTCAACCCGAGAGGAATTGTTCGACCATTTTCTTTTTATATGTGATTCTGGGCCTGTGATAATAGAGGAAAAAATTGAAGGAGAGGAGTTCAGTTTGCAGTTTTTTTCGGATGGAAAACATTTGGTCCCGACCGAAGCCGTAAGGGATTACAAAAGGGCATTTGATGGCGATAGAGGTATAAACACGGGTGGAATGGGCTCCTATAAGGCACCAGGGCGAAAACTACCTTTTATGGAGCAAGAGGACTGGGAAGCAGGACTCAAGATCGGCAAAAAACTATTTGAAGAATTGAGGCCAAATGGAGGCAATGGGTTGCGTGGTATACCTCTTTATATGGCATATATCTGCACTGCCGAAGGAGTAAAAGTTTTGGAGATCAATTCTCGCCCAGGAGACCCAGAAATACAAAATTTGCTCCCAACCCTAGAGGACGACTTCGTTGATGTTTGTTTCCGCATCCTTGATGGTAATCTAACTCGGCTAAACTTCGCCAAAAAAGCAAGTGTTGTCACCTATGCCGTACCCATGACCTATGGCGGATATAGAAAGGTGTTTTCTGGTGGTAGCAAAGTAGATCTTATCAAATCACGTAAACTTAGCGAGAAATATGGTGATTCAGTCAGAATCTATCCGGGGTCTATGGAGCTTCGTGGAAAAGAAACATACGCTCTAGGATCAAGAACCGTATGTACTGTAGGCATTGGGGATGATATTGAGTCGGCAAGGAACATCTCTTTAGAGGCTATCATAGCCATCGACGGACCCTTATGGAACCGGTGGGACATTGGATCAAAAGAACATATGGGGAAAAGCGTAGAGCATATGAAATTATTGAGAGGTTAAAAATCAATGAATCTAATTTCAATGGCGGATCTATCTATTGCAGATATCATGGATATACTTGACAAAGCAGAGAATATGAAAGAAAAGCGAAGGCACGGCAAGACAGTAGATTTACTTAGAAATAAGAGCTTGGCAACGCTTTTCGAAAAACCATCAACTCGCACAAGAGTCTCATTTGAAGTTGCTATGACTGATCTGGGAGGGCATGCACTATGCCTGAACTGGCAGGAAATACAGCTTGGAAGAGGTGAGAGTATAGAGGATACTGCACGCGTGCTGTCCAGTTACGTAAATGGAATAATGATGCGTGCGGACCATTCAAAGGCTCTTAAAATGGCAAAAAGCGCAAGTGTTCCGGTGATCAGTGGCTTGACAGAAGTTGAGCATCCGTGCCAGTCTCTAGCTGATCTTTTGACAATCCGTGAGTACAAGGGGGAATTTTCGGGTCTAAAGTTTGGCTGGATCGGAGACGGTAACAACGTGTGCAATTCCTCTATATTGGCATGTGCCCTCACAGGAATGAATATCGTAGTGGCATGTCCAAAGGGGTACGAGCCCAATGCTGAGATAGTGAAAAAGTCGAAAAGCCTAGGAGGAAATACGAAAATAACCCATGATCCCCAGGAAGCGGCAAAGAACGCGGATATACTCTATACTGACGTTTGGGTTTCGATGGGAGACGAAGTGCAGAAAAAGAATAAAATGCATGATTTCAAAGGATTCCAGATTAATGCGGATGTTGTAAAGATGGCAAAGGATGATGTTATCGTCATGCACTGCCTGCCAGCTCATAGAGGGGAGGAGATAGCCCCAGACATTATTGACGATCCACATTCGGTCATATTTGAGCAGGCTGAAAACAGGTTGCACGCCCAGAAGGCACTGTTGGTTAAACTTTTGGGATAAGGTAATGAAAAAATAAGATATTTGCTCGTATCGATCTAGAATTTGAATAAATCATGGTATTTCTTCTTCATAATTCTTATCGGGTCAGCTCCTTTTGCCATGGAATATATGTCACGCATATCTAGTGGTATGATAATTATACCTTCTCTTCTCGATTCACGTATGACTAACTTGGCATCACGATGAATCCTTCCAGAGATACCTTTCCTAGAAATAATCGCCCCGCCGTTAAGATTTAGGCTTTTGATTTTACCAACAAAATCTCTCGCATCCTTTGCAGAAAAACGTGATTTTCTATTCCGACATTCGACTATTATTGGCGAACCCATTTTTTCAAAGAAAATATCTTCACTCTCATTTGAAACTAATAAATCAATTTCTTCTGCCGATCCTATAATGTTTACTTCTTCTACATGAAATCCATCTATATTGTCAAATAGGTATGCACCTAATTTTTCCATGCTCTCCTTTTTCTCTTGGTTTGTTTGACTTTTGTTAACACCATCTATTAGTTTTATTAAGTGCTCATCATATTCTTCTTCGTCAACAAAATAAGGGTCTTTAGCTTCTTTGTCACGCTTTTCTGCGATATACCAATTCCTTTGATTTAGTATTTCGTCTGTAGGCGCAAATTTGGCTTTATTGTCTATCCATCTTTTAATATGCTCATAAATTGGCTCAAAATTGATCATCAATTTTTCATAACCAGGTGTGCTAGAGTTCAAAAATTTCAGTATTTCAGGTATTTGGGGTTTCTCCCACTCCTCCCTTTCGTCTACTTCTTCTGACCACCAAAGACGGCATAAAATCGATTTTTTGTCTTTACCTTTTTCGACGAAAAAATCGCAGAAAATAGATTCATCGTTATTTGGAGTTACTTTGTAATCCATCTGTTCATAAAGACCCATAACATCTTGGATATGCTCCTGATGACTATGGCTCCAAAACATTCCACCATTCCAGAAATATACTCTTTTATTTTTGTATTGGCTATCAATTAATAATGTATCCTCCTCCATATCTTCAAAGAAACCCCCTCTTAATTTTCGAATCTCTTTTTGAGTCATTTCCCGCTTATCGTTCCTTTCAATATACATTTCGTGATGATCGGTGAAAACATCGTATATGTCATTCCATAATTGTTCAATATCAAATCCACCTATCACAAAATCATTGTCAAACACGAATTTGTAGGTGTAAGGCAAAATTTCAGACATAGCATAACCTAATATGTTTTATATTTTAATAAACGATTAATCTTCTTGTCAAGCACTATCCCTCTATCCTTCTCTGGAACTTTCATCAAGCAAAAAGCGCATAAAACGCCCAAATTACCAATATGACCTAGACGATTATTTTAAGCCATGCTTTTTTCAAGATATCTCAGTCTTTCAACCGCTTTTCTAATAAATTCCCTTAAATTGCCTTCGGCTCCTACAATGCTAACCGATTTTGCCGAAATTTCATCCATTGTTTTATTTTTTACTTTCCCAGTATTCTTCTGCCTCTTCTTCCATCTCGTCGAGTCTGGTGTAGTAATCCGAGAATTCGTTTAGATGTGCAAGTGCTATCTTTCCGGTCATAATCTCATCGTCGTTAGTGACATTGGTTTTAGGGTCCACTAATCCGTGCTCCAGTTCTACGTCCATCCCTCTTCTAAATTGTTCCACATCAAACTCAGTCCAGTCAATCCCCAGTGCTTCACCAACTCTCTTGGCTTCCTCGGCAGTAAAATTCTTTTTGCTCTCCATTTTATTACACTCCTTTCAGAGCCTCGGGCGAGATTTGAACTCGCGATCTAGTGATTTCTTGCAATTTTGTTACAAGTCACTCGCTCTAGCCAGACTGAGCCACCGAGGCACATTAATTATTATTTTTATTGACAAGCTTCAACATAAAAGTTATCGCTTGGATCCAAATCGTTTTGCAGCATTCTTGAGGGCTTCTACTCCTGGCAAATCCTTTCCGGCAAGCAAACTGAGGCAAGCATTTCCTCCGGTGCTTACGTGTGTAATTTTTTTTTCAAGCCCTGCCTTTTGCACGGCAGCACCAGTGTGTCCACCTCCAACGACAGAAAAACCTGCTTTCGTTATGGCTTTAGCCATCTCAAATGTCCCCAACTCAAAATTCTCCTGCTCAAAAACTCCTGCAGGACCATGCAAGATCGCCATCTTTGCATCCTCGATTTCATCTTGGAATTTCACGATAGTCTCAAGCCCTATATCCCAAATTGGATACTTTGCAGGTAAATCCTCTATTGAAATCTCAACGCGTTCCCCCTTTTTGCTCAGAGCAACATCCTTGGGCATCTCTATCTTATCTCCAAACTTTTGAAGCAATGCCTTTGCCTTGGGAATCTCATTCGAATATCCTTCTTTTTCGATGTACTCCAGGCTTGGTGCACCTATATCCACTCCAGATGCAGCCAAGAATATGTTTGCCGTAACGCCCGTTAAAAAGATTTTGTCAGCACTCTCCTTTGATAGAATGTTTTCGATTACATCGAGCGTATCATGTGCCTTTGTTCCACCGAGCACGAATACGCACGGATGCTCAGCACCGATAAGGATCTTGTTCAGCACACCCAATTCTTTTTCCATCAACTTGCCTGCTCCAGATGGTAGTACTTCTGTAAATCCCAACAGAGACGCATGCGCCCTGTGAACAGACGCAAATGCGTCGTTTAAGAATAAATCGAAATGGGGTGCAAGGCTTCTCACAAGATGCGTTTTTGAGTGCTCCTCTGCACTCCTTCCCATACTCTCTTCTGAGTAGAACCGCACGTTCTCCAGAAGGAGAACTTCTCCAACTACCATCTCTTCTATGGCTTTTTGAGCATAGGAACCAAAAATGTCATCTACATAGGTTACTTTTTGCCGCAAAAGTCCTCTGAGCACTTTTGCATGTGGCTCCATCGTGGTAAAGTCCTTTTTTCCTGGTCTGCTCTGATGTGTAAGCAAAACTGTTCTTGATCCCTCTAATTTCTTCAATGTCTCTACATGGCTCCAAAATTTTTCCTCGCCAAGTATTCTCCCTGTGCTGGGATCGATCGGTGAGTTCAAGTCCAATCTGACTAAAACCGTTTTGTTAACTAGGTTGAAGTTATCCATGGTAAGATAGCCGCTTCTTACATCTGCCAAGTACATCCCTCTATATTTCAGATAGCATTCAAGATATAATAAATATTCATTTGATTAAGGTTAATTACTATAATATAATATGTATCAAACACTTATGGGGAGTATTATGAAAGAAATACTCGAAATACTGGAGAATGATGCAAGGATAAGTACTACTGAGATTGCTACACTCACAAAAATTCCCGAGAAAAAAGTCATGGAGTTGATCAAGGAGGCGGAGAAAAAAAGGATCATCCGGAAATACAAAACAGTGATTGACTGGGATAAGTTGGATGAGGAACATGTTTATGCGATAATAGAGGTGAAAGTCGTCTCTGAGCGGGAGGTCGGCTATGATTCAATAGCAGAGCGAATTGCAAGGTTCCCAGAGGTCGTTTCAGTACGTCTGATATCTGGTGATCATGATTTATCTTTGCTGGTTAAGGGCAAGACGATGAAGGAAGTTGCATTTTTCATCGCTGAGAAGGTAGCACCACTGGATCAGGTGCAGAGTACCGTCACCCATTTCATACTTAAAACATACAAGCAAGACGGCGATATTTTATTAGAAAAAGAGGAATCTAAGAGGTTGGCGATAACACCATGATCGCAGATAAGGTAAAACGCATTCCTCCATCGGGAATTCGAAAATATTTCGACATGGTCATAGGGATGGATGATGTCATCTCCTTGGGTGTAGGCGAACCCGATTTTGTCACTCCCTGGTCCATCAGGGAGGCATGCATATATGCATTGGAAAAGGGGTATACATCCTACACATCTAATTGGGGCTTACTTGATCTGAGAAATGAAATATCCCGCTGCATCGCTTCAGATTACGAAGTAAGATATAATCCAGAGAATCAGATTCTCGTGACCACAGGCGTAAGCGAAGCTTTAGACCTTGCTATACGGGCAATAATAAATCAGGGAGAAGAGGTCATCATTGTAGAGCCCTGCTATGTCTCTTACAAACCCTGCGTTATACTTGCAGGTGGAAAACCCGTGGTGGTGGCGGCAGATATTTCAAATGATTTCAGGGTTACCCCTGAGCAGATAAGAGAGAAAATAACGAAAAAGACGAAGGCAATAATCCTGTCCTATCCCAACAATCCCACTGGTGCAGTTATGGGTAAAAAAGATCTAGAAGGAATAGCTGATATGGTGGGGGAGCATGATCTGCTTGTGATATCTGATGAGGTGTATGATAAGCTTACATACGATGGTACGCATACTTGCTTTTCCTCTCTGAACGGAATGTATGACAAAACGATATTGTTAAATGGCTTATCTAAGGCATATGCTATGACCGGTTGGCGTATAGGTTATGCAGCTTCCACGTCGGAAATCATAGCTGCAATGCTGAAAATTCATCAGTATACGATGTTATGCGCTCCTATCACGGCACAGATGGCTGCCATTGAGGCCTTAAGAAATGGCAGGGATGAGATGCTCGCCATGGTTAAGGAGTATAACAGGCGGAGAAGGTTGATCGTCAAGGGACTAAACGAGCTTGGCTTGGATTGCTTTGAACCCAAAGGCGCATTCTATGCTTTCCCTTCTATAGAGAGCACGGGCATGACATCAGAGGAGTTCGCAGAGGGGCTATTAAAAGAGCAAAAAGTGGCAGTTGTGCCGGGAGATGTTTTCGGATCATCCGGTAAAGGATTTGTCAGATGCTCCTACGCAGTCTCTCGAAGAGAAATAAAAGAGGCACTGGAGAAGATTGGGGCGTTTTTAAAGTAAGGGCATCAAGATGCTCTCTCATCGATGGTTTTTGGCAATGTTTTATATTGACAGATGATGAGATTAATGTTGTTGAAGAAGCATCTCCATAAGGTGCAGAAAAAGAAAATCTAAGCACACCAAAAAACCCATGGAATTCTTACCTTCGTATACACACATCAATCAGACAGCGCTCTTAAAAAATCACTTTCAGTGATTATTCCTGCCAATTTTCCTTCCTGTAGAACAGGCAGTGATCCAACGTCTTTTTTCATCATAATCTCGGCTGCACTGCCAATGTCGGCATCCGGTTCTATGGTGACGACATCAGAGGACATAAGCGTCTTAATGGGCAAACCAAAAGCATCGTTTATATGGCCAGTGATTAATTTGCTAAATACTTCGCCACTACCAAGAAACTTGACGATATCTGTTGCATTAATTATCCCTAATAATACGCTATCAACGACGACTGGCAATCTCCTAAACACGTTACTGACCATTATTTTGGTCGCCTCATTTAAAGACATGTTGGGGTTAGCTGTTACCACGCGTTCACTCATGTATTCATTGACGAATTTTCCGGTCTGCTTCCCTGCAATCAAGCCCATGAAGTCGCGCTCAGAGATTATGCCGGTTATCCGACTCTTATAATCTACAATGGGCAATCCGCCGGTGTTATGCTTGATCATCGCGTTCAACGCATCCTTTAGGGATTTATCCTCTGTCAGTGTTACCACATCACTTTCCATTATCTCCCTAGCCTCAGCGTTTATGGCAGCTAGCAGATTTCCACCATACTTATTCACGACCAGATTATATCGCTCCCCTCCTCCAAAGAAATCTATCAGGTCAACAGATGTAATAATTCCTACGAGCCGATTCGTTCCGGCGTCTGCGACAGGCATTCTCCGAAAGCCATAGGTTACCATCGTTTTCACGACTCCCATGATTGTCATAGTCGGTGGAACGGTGACCACATCCTTGGATGCGATCATCATCACATCTCCCGGACGAGACGAAACTCGTGATTTGAACTCTACGGATCCTCTATCGTGTGAAGAGGTGCTCTCACGCCCTCTCATCTTATCACCGATTCTGTCAGGTCATATCTATCGACTATGCCAACCAATTTGCCATTTTTTTCAACAGGCAATCTACCTATGTCATATTTCATCATCATTAATGCAGCCTCTTTTATTGTATCATCAGGGGTAACCGAGTATATTTGGGTGCTCATTATATTTTCTACTGGCGTGGAGGACTCCTCACCGCTCCTGGCGCAACCAGCTCTGATTATGTCTTGGCGAGTGATCATCCCTACAATCTCTCTCTTACTTTTGATTACCGGGAACCCAGAATATCCGAGTTCGAGGATGTTCGCCCATATCTTTGATACTGGATCTTTAGGAGAAAAAACTTTGACTTTGGAGGTCATTATTTCCTTTACCTTTTTGTTAGGAATTTTATTGAGATCGATATTTTTAAATATGTCCATCATGCTGACCACTCCCAACAATTCCCTATCTTGTGAGGACCTAACTACGGGTAGTCCACCCATTTTGACGTTTGCCATCGTCATTGCGACATCTCTTATGTCACATAAAGGTGTAACTATCGGGCACTCTCGGGTAAATCCTTTGACGGTCACATTTGACTTTGTGGACGTAATCTTTAGAACGCCCTCTTCTGTAATCATTCCAGTGACTTTACGAGAGTCATCAATGACCGGCAAGCTCCTGAAGTGTGAGTCTCGGATCAATTGACGCGCCCTAGTAATAAACTCATCATCTCTGACAAATACCGGGTTCTTAGACATTATGCTTTGGACCTTCATAGTCTTCAATCACTCCCCCTACCTACTATATTAAAACCCTTCATTTTTACAGCTCTCACAGACTAGAATTCCGTTTACGAGCTCTAAAGAAGCCGAAAAAAATCCACATCTCTCACAAATACTCTGTGTTAATTTTTTACTTTCGTTAAACGAGACGTGTTCCCGACTCATCTCAATGATGTCCGAAAGAATATAAGTAAGCTCAGAAGAAACTGCAATCATATCAGTATCGGTGACGATACCAACTAGTTTTCCATTTTCGATGACTGGCAAGCGTCTTATACCTAATTTGACCATTTTTCGTGCTGCATCACTAACGCTTTCGTTGGGTTCAATGGTGATAAGTGGTTGAGTCATTATGTCTTTCAGCGTCACAGAACTCGGCTTCAAGTCCTTTGAGATAATGTTTAGCACAAAGTCTCGTTCGGTTACAATACCAGCGGGCTCACCTTTCTCAGTCACGATCAGGCTACCCACTTTTTGTTTTAGCATCATCTCTCCTGCTTTTGATGCCTTCGTGTCCTTCCCAGCCGTAACCACATCCCTTGTCATGATTTCCCGCACTGGCATTCTCGTTTCCATTTCAACACGCCATTTTGATAATATGGTTTAAAGATATAAAAGGGTCACGACCACATTAAATCAATAGAGATATATATGTGGAATAATGTAAATTTTAATGTATAATTGTGTATAAAAAGGGGATGAGATGGACATAATAAAAGGTATCAAGCGTATTCTGCCAACATGGCTTAAAAAGATATTCAAAAAGAAGGCGACGCGCATAGGCATATATGGTCCACCAAGTGCTGGAAAGACCACTTTGGCTAACCGAATCATTCGGGATTGGAGTGGGGATGTGATGGGCTCTGTGTCAGAGATCCCACATGAGACTCGTCGTGCTAGGAGAAAAGAGGGCGTTATAATCAGTGCCGATGATGCAACTGTGACGTTGGATATAGTGGACACGCCTGGTTTGGCGACGAAAGTCGATTTTCAAGATTTCATGGCATTTGGTTTGGAGGAGGAGGAGGCTAAGCGTCGCGCTAAAGAGGCGACAGAAGGCGTTATCGAAGCAATCAAATGGTTGGATGATCTGGATGGAATTTTGTTGATCATGGACTCCACAGAGGATCCGTTCACACAGGTAAATGTTACAGTTGTTGGCAACATGGAAGCACGAGAATTGCCCCTGTTGATCATTGCCAATAAGATAGACCTGCAGGAAGCCTCACCAGCTAGGATAAAGAGCGCATTTCCACAGCATCCTGTAATTCCGATCTCTGCTCTGGAGGGGTTAAACGTGAATAAACTCTATGAAGCAATAGCTAACCACTTTGGGTGATAAGATGGCTAAGAAGACTAAGAGAAAGACTAAGGTACAAGGCGTTCAGATAGATATGATATCTGAAGACTTTATATCAACTATGACCTCCATGGAGAAGATAAATCTCATTCTGGACGGGGTTAGGAAAGGCAACATCGTCATCCTTGAGAGAGGTTTAACGCCAGAAGAGGAAACGAAGTTAATCGAGACAACAATGGCTGAGATTACACCAGACGACTTCGTCGGCATCGAAATAGAAAGCTATCCTAGCAGACAAAAATCATCTTTTCTTGATAGGCTCCTAGGTAAAAAAGTTATAGAAACTCGATTGACCGTCGTGGGACCTGCGAATCAGCTGAAGACGCTGAAAAGAGATCATGGTTTTATCAGTGCAATGGTTTCTGTGCGATCATAGGAGTAAAGATGCCACATAAATGTACTAGGTGCGGGCAATTGTTCAGGGATGGATCACCAGAGATTCTAAGTGGTTGTCCAAGTTGTGGTTGGAACAAATTTCTCTACGTAATTGGTGAAGATCAAGCTTCTCCAAAGGCATCTGATTCTCCAAAGGCATCTGATGTAGATGAACTGATAAGCAAAGTAGATATTGGCGAAAAGTCCGACGTGATCACCGAGGACGTCAAAAACACTGAGGACTACAAAAGGATTGAAAGCATAAAGATACTAGGTCCTGGTTCATATGAACTGAACATTAAAACCCTGCTTGATCGAAAAGAAATAATCATGGCGCTTAAAGAAAATGGAACATATGTAGTTCACTTACCATCCATTTTCGGTAAAAGTGTTAAAAAGCATAAGAAGCGATCAGTATGAATAAGTGATGGATGGCACAGTATTTATGTCATCAAAGGTAATGGTGTGGTTGTCCGGGAACACTATTACGAGTATACCGACCTCTTGTCCTAGTTTATGTGAGCTGATGTGGTAGGTTTCACCCTCGTTTATCAACACATTAACGGCAAAGATCTCCGCACTATCCTGCGATATATTTTTGACCTCTGCATTTTCGAAATTAGCAAAGATCCCCTCTAACTTCGACTCTGCAACGTTAGGGCCAAAAAGCAGCATGTAGATTTTAGCGAACAAGTCAAGTTTGTATTCAACGGTAACATTGACATTCGATCCCTCGAAAGTCATGGTCACATTTTCGATATGAATATAATTAGACCTCTGGGTGTTTACAGCTGACACGATCGGCATCGTAATCAGAAGCAACCCCATCCAAATCATGAAAGCTGACTTAAATCTCAACTTATTCCCTCTACTATTTTGACGTCTTCCCCCCTCCCATACTATTTTAATATTTGTATGACGTGCTATATCTATCTTTCTAAGATTCTTTCCGAGATCAATCACTTTTTTTCTGATATCAAGACTTACCACTGAACTATAATAGAATACATTTGATCCTAAATGATAAACACATAGAAAATGGTTTTTTTATCTTTTATGGCAGGCTTTGAAGCTTTTCTTGCAATTTTATGAGCATAACATAATGTTATACTCATAAAACTCTACTGACCTTTCCACACATCATGCAATGCCTTTAGAGTTACGATTCTCGCAATAACGCCATCAGCATATCTTGCTTTTGGGCTTATGTTATTTATTTATACATATACATGTAACAATCTATCCATGATAGTAGTAATAGCGATAGGTGGTTCAGTAATTGCGCCCAAGTTGCACTCGAAAAGTTTCAAGGAATATGCAAAGGCGATAAAGGAGATAGCAGCGCAACATAAGGTTTTCATTACTGTCGGAGGCGGTGCTATAGCGCGTGAATATATCCATATTGCAAGGAATTTAGGTGCGAATGAAGCGTTTTGCGATCTTATAGGCATTGATCTGACGAGATTGAATGCACGTTTGTTGATTTCCGCTCTATCAGAAGACGCATATCCCATACCCCCCCTAGATTATAAAGAAGCCGAAAGTGTTGCATCCTCTGGCAAAATAGTTGTAATGGGTGGTGTCATTCCAGGTCAAACAACGGATGCTACTGCAGCAGTATTGTCTGAATTTGTTAGGGCGGATTTGCTCGTTAACGCAACATCTGTCGATGGAGTTTATACCACGGATCCGAGAGTTGATCCAAGTGCAAAAAAGCTTGATAAGATAACGCCAGAGCAGTTGGTCGAGATTGTGATGAAGTCGGAGATGAAGGCAGGCGCGGAGTCAGTGATCGATCCACTTGCAGCAAAGATCATCGAGAGATCTAAGATTCCTACGATAGTGCTAAACGGTACTGATCCGAAAAATATAGTCGATGCAGTAATCAAGAACTCTCATGTTGGAACGGAGATTATATCTTCTTACCCTAAGTGAGAATTTGGTGGCGAGATAAATCCGCATAAGACATCTAAAGATTCAGGACAGAAAAGTTCCGATTAGTCAAATATAGTTATATATGCCTATTTAGAGTCATATTTTATCCAATGCATTCAATTGGTTTGCAGGGTTTTTCTCATGACTATAATGTATCACATTGTGTTGGGGGAATACAAGCGCTATTATGGCTTTAATCGGAATGGTTGCGGTGCTGTCATTAGTTAGTATGTATGTATATATGACCATGTACAGTATGTGAGTATGATTGACTTTCGAATTGATTTTTAATGTTTTTCCGTGGAAAAATTAATAACCAAGGGTTACTTCTTCATTTTTGGTGATATTATGGGGCTCAAAGATAAGGTGGCAATAGTAACTGGTGCAGGATCTGGAATTGGGAGAGGAATCGCTCTGCGTTTTGCTAAGGAAGGAGCAGACGTCGTGACCCCGGACATAAATTTGGAAGGTGCCCAAAATACTGTCAAAGAAATCGAAGCTCTTGGTCGAAAGTCTTTGGTCCTAAAAACGGACGTCTCCATTTCCTCAGACGTCGATCGAATGGTAACCGAGACCATCAACAAGTTCGGGAAAATCGACATACTGGTGAACAATGCGGGCATTTTCATTCAAAAGCCACTTGTGGAGACTACAGAGTCAGACTGGGACAAGGTACTGGACATCAATCTTAAGGGAGTATTTCTTTGCACAAAACGCGCCGTTCAGGAAATGCTAAAGCAAGGATCAGGTAAGATAATTAACCTCGCATCTGTTGCTGGACAAGTTGGCTTCGCAGATTCATCTGCATACTGTGCATCTAAGGGCGGAGTCATTAACCTTACCAGAGAACTGGCATTGGAATTGGCTCCAAAAAACATCAATGTGAATGCCATCGGTCCTGGTTCGATCGAGACTCCCATGACGAGGGAGATGCTAGCAGATCCTGCAGTCAAGCAGATGTTGCTTGGAGCAACTCCGTTCGGTAGGGTTCGGTCAGCCAGAGGACATAGCAAATGCGGCTTTGTTCCTAGCCTCCGATGAATCGAATTTTGTCAACGGTATTACGCTGTTCGTAGACGGTGGGTGGTTAACGCAATAGCATAGCCCTCTGGATAGAGATACGTCCCTTGCAACCGTTGATTCCAATGGTGGTTGTTTATTTTGCAAACCAAAAAACACATCATCATCCTGGGGGCCGGATACGCAGGACTTCATGCTACTAGAAAATTAAGCCGATCTTTGGGTAAAGATACGATTATTACGCTAATCGACAAAAATGATGTGCACATCAGATTGGCTGAGTTGCATGAGGTGGTGGGAAATAGGATTGAACCAAAGTTAGTAACAACTCCAATCAAAAAATATGTTAAGCGTGCATCATTTTTAAAGGGAGAGGTCAAGAAAATAGATCTCAGGCAGCGAAAAGTGTCGACTGAGACTGATACCTTGAAATATGATCATCTTATCTTTGCAGTCGGTAGTGAGCCAGAATTCCTTAACATTCCAGGATTGCGGGAAAACAGTTTTCCGTTATGGGGTCTCGAGGATGTAATTAGGATAAAGGACCATATAGAAAATATATTTGTCTCTGCTCAGAAGGAACAAGATGTAGAGAAAAAAAGGGAGTTACTCAACTTTGTTTTATGTTGTGGGGGGATCACGGGTGTTGAAATTGCCGGTGAGATATCTGAATGGTTTATAGATTTATCCAAAAAATACAACATCTCTTGGGATCAAATAAATTTAATTTTGGTGGAAGCTTTGCCTGATATTTTGTCCACCCTGAAACCAACTCTTGTCGATAAATCTAAGAAAGTCCTAATGTCAAAGGACGTTAAGATAATGGTAAATTCACCCGTTATAAGAGTAATCCCGAACCAAGTAGAAGTTAAATCCGGTGAAAAAATCATGACCAGAACTTTGATCTGGATGGGGGGTATTTGTGCACATCACCTCATCGATAGTTTGGAGTTAAAGACCTGTGGAAGAAACCGAATAGAGGTCAACAAATATTTACAGGTTACTGATCATCCTGAGGTCTACGCAATTGGAGATTGTGCATATTTCATCACCGATGACGGAACGCCTCTACCGCAATTTGTCGAAGCAGCCCTTCAAACAGCAGATTGTGCTGCCCATAACATCATAGCTGAAATTAAGGGTGCGGAGAAGAAAGCATACAAACCTAAGATGCATGGAACCGTGGTATCAATCGGAGGCAAATACGCAGTGGCAGACATAGTTAACATCCCTATCATAGGAAAACTTACCTTCTCAGGCTATCTTGCAATGCTTTTAAAGCACCTCCTTAACGTACACTATTTTGTTCGAGACCTCGGTGACGTCGGCCTTGCTTTTGGATATGTCTATAGTAGGGCTATCTCGAACCGATGATAGCTTCTTATTTATGTATTTGGTGTACAATATACATCCTAGCGATAATAACATTTAAAAGCAATGGACGTCCAATAATAATTATATGAGATATAATCCGCCAGCATGTTGTGATATGCGAGGCATGTTATCCTTCATGATACTCTGGTTGTTATCAAAAAAACAAATGTATGGGCAAGAGATAGCCGGAGAAATAGCGAAAAGGAAAGGTTATACACCAAATCCTGGAACTTTATATCCAACACTCAAGGATTTGGAGGGTAAAGGATTAATCCAATCCGAGCAAATCGGAAGAAAGCGCATATACAAACTCACAATTGATGGTAAAAATGGTCTAAAAAGTGCATGTGACTACTTTTACCAAGCCTTCGGAGATATCTTTGAGGATTACAAATGCACGTTTGATATTGAGTATGAGTTTTAGGGGTTTTTGAATGTTAGAGGCGCGTAAAAAATACGAGTTCAAAAGAAAATTAGAGGAGCTAAGGGAAAAAACTGGCAAAGGCACAGAGTTGATCACGATATACATACCTCAAGACAAGCAGATATCTGATGTCGTGTCGCAGTTAAGAGATGAACACGGTCAAGCATCAAACATAAAATCAAAACCCACTAGGACCAATGTCCAGAGTGCATTGTCCTCAATCCTGGCTAGGCTTAAGTACTTTAGAAACCCTCCCAAAAACGGAATGGTCCTTTTTTGTGGAAACATCTCACTTGGTGGAGATAAGACCACGATGGAGACATTGGTTCTGGAGCCACCTGAACCTATTATGTCATATCAATATAGATGCGGTTCTGAGTTTGTACTTACACCTCTAGAGGAAATGCTTGAGGAGAAGAAAAACTATGGTTTACTTGTATTGGATAGAAGAGAGGCAACTATCGGATTGCTTCATAGAAAAAGTGTCGAAACAATTAAACACATGACGTCTAATGTTCCAGGCAAACAGAGAAAGGGCGGACAATCTTCGCGCAGATTCGAAAGGTTGAGACTGATATCTATAAACGAATTTTATAAGAGGATTGGCGACAAGGCGAGCGAGATATTTCTTGGTATTAAGAATCTGGAGGGCATTCTTATAGGGGGACCAAGTCCGACAAAGGATGAATTCATTGGAGGAGAACATCTTCATCATGAACTACAACAAAAGATTCTTGGGGTATTTGACGTTTCATATACGGACGAATCTGGCTTGTATGAATTATTGGACGCATCCTATGAAGTGCTCGCTGATCTAGATCTAATACGAGAAAAGGGTCTTACAGGTAGATTCATGGAGGAGATAGTGAGGGATAAAGGCTTGGCTGCATACGGAAGGGATTCTGTCAAGAAAAACATTAAACTGGGTGCAGTAGATACATTACTAATCTCAGAAGATTTGAGTGCAGAGCTTGTGGAAGAGCTATCTCAACTGGCAGATCAGAAAGCATCTACCATAGAGTTCATCTCGACAGATTTCGAAGAGGGGGAGCAGCTGATGAGTGCATTTGGAGGTGTGGCAGCTCTACTGAGATTTAGGACTGATATATAATGTTCATAGATTTTAAAAACGGGGTCAGATCTTTATTGCAGGAAGCGGTTGAATCGGCTGGATATGAGGCCGAAGATATGTGCTTAGAAGAGACTTCAGCATATGCAGACATGGCATCTTCAGTGGCATTCAAACTCTCCTCAAAATATAAAGAGCCTCCTCAAATCATCGCAAAAAAAATCTTTACAAAAATTAAAATTCCAAAGAAATCCTACGTTGACAAAGCAGATGTTATAGGACCATACATCAACTTTTATGTTAATAGAGAGTTCTTGGACAAAACTATCGAGCAAATCTCAGCAGATGGAGAGAATTATGGCTCTTTGCCAAAAAAGGATGAAAGGGCCATCTTGGAGCATACCTCTGTTAATCCTACCGGACCAATACACGTTGGAAGGGGCAGAAATCCGATAATAGGTGATACTCTTGCCAGGATTCTTAGGCGAGCAGGCTATGACCTAGAGACACAGTTTTACGTAAACGACATGGGTAAACAGATCGCTACTATCGTTTGGGGATTTGATAAAGTTGATCCAAATACGTTATCAAAACCAGAACGCGATAAGCCAGATCATGATATAGTACGGTACTATCGAAGGTCAACCGAACTCATCTCTGAGGATCCGAAAGTGGGCATAGAAGTCAACGAGATTCTGGCAAAGTATGAGTCTGGCGACCCCGAGACGATCAAGATATTCAAGAAAGTCGTGGAAAACTGTATGGCGGGTCAAAGGCGAACCTTGGAGCGAATCAATATTTACTATGACAGATTTGTTTGGGAATCTCAATTTGTGAGAGACGGGTCTGTGGGTAAAATTCTCGAGGAGCTGAAAAAGACAGACTATGTCTTTCTAAAGGATGGTGCATTAACGCTTGACCTAAAAGAATTTGGGCTGGAGAAGGACTTCGTACTGACTCGTTCCGATGGCATCACGCTATACACCACCCGAGATATAGCCTATCATCTCTGGAAGTTTGATCACGCTGATGTAGTAATAAATGTGCTTGGCGAGGACCAGAAATTAGCAATGAGCCAGTTACAAAAAGCTCTTAAAATACTTGGGATAGAAAAGGAGCCCAAGATCGTGTTTTACTCCTTCGTCTCATTGCCTGAAGGGAGGATGTCCACTAGAGAAGGCATCGTCGTAGATCTTGATGATCTGCTGGATGAGGCGTTTGATAGGGCATACATAGAGGTTCAAAAAAGAAGGCCGGAGTTGCCAGAGGATCAAAAAAGAAAGATCGCAGGGATCGTTGGTATGGGGGCGGTACGATTTGACATCATCAAGGTGGCTCCTGAAAAAATGATGACTTTTAGGTGGGAGGATGCCCTTGATTTTGAGAAGCAAGGAGCGCCGTTCATTCAATATGCACATGCCAGGGCGTGTAGTATTCTGGGCAAGGCACACTTAGGAGATTTCGATCCCTCGCTGCTCAAAGAACCATATGAAGTAGAGCTGATCAAGAAAATGGCTTTCTTCCCCCGCGTTATCGCTTCTGCTGCACATGACCTGAAGCCAAACATCATAGCAATCTATGCTAGGGAGCTGGCTGAGACGTTCAACCAGTTTTATCTTTATGCACCGGTCCTTAAGGCCGAAGATGACATGAGAAAAGCGAGATTAGCGCTCGTGAATTGTGCAAGAATTGTTTTGGCTAATGTCTTGGATTTGTTGGGCATAGTAGCCCCGGAATCGATGTAATATAATATAATATAATATAATATAAATCGCCTAAATCTGCATTATTGTCACATTAAGAAATCTATGTGGAGAATACTTTACTTTAGGCTAAATATACATCTTTCATTTTATCGTCCCCTCGTCCAGCTGAATCATACAGTTGAAAAATCAAGAAGGAACTAAATAATGTCTCAGTGAGATTTTTTTAACTCACTAAATCTGATTTTTTCAGAAGTTCACCATAAGTATTGTACTACCAATATAAACCGAAATGTAAGAAAGTTATTGAATAGTATGCAGTCTGCTACATCGATGGTACGTATCGTTGTTCTCATCCGCGTATACCCGGTAAATAACTGCTTTTAGACCGTGGAAATAATTTGACCTCTAAAATGATTACTGACTTATCAGACATCTATCTGTCCATACATAGAAGCTAAATTTGAAGCCCTACTCTAGTTTGAACTCGGCTTTCATTTGCCCCCATAGAAGTCAATTCATCAAGTCTTTGATATATCCAGCTCCCACCAGAGCCTGAAAGCCTGAAAGCCCATTCCGATGACATCTTTTATTAGCTCTACTTTTGTTGCACCGCCATGAGCCCAATTCACAGGAAATTCCTTTATGCTATAACTTTTTCTCTGTGCCCTAACGAGTAATTCGGTGTCCCAAAACCAGTGTTGGTCTTTAATTTCATCTAGCAAATCAAACAAAGGCTCTTTTTTAAAAGATTTAAATCCGCATTGATGGTCATTTATCTCGGATCTTAGAAGCGTTCGTATCAAAAAATTATATCCTCTGCTCGCTATATCTCTTTTCCAAGGTCTTTTCGTTTTACTCTCTGGTAGCATTCTTGAACCGGTAGCAAAATCATACCCCTCTATTACACTGCCTATTAACTCATCCAATTGTTCAATGTCAGTCGCCAAGTCGACATCCATATAGGCCATGATATCTCCGCTTGCATTTTTAAATGCATTGTTTAAAGCTCCTCCCCGTCCTAGTCGAACATCGCTGTGTATATGTTTTATAGATTCAAAATTTTCTGCTAGATTCTTCGCAATTTTGCCTGTTCCGTCGGTGCTACCATCTTCTGCTATGATAATCTCATAGCTTATGTTCATTTTATCGAGGACGTCAATGGTCTTCTCAACTGCTGCCTCTATTCTATTTGCCTCGTTATAGGCTGGAAATATAATTGAAATCCTCATTTTACCCCTGGTAGAAAAAGATTATCAATAGGCCTAAAATAATTAGAAAATATCCAAGAGAATTATATATCGTAACACTCTCACCCAGGACAGAGAAGGAAATAATAAAAACCATTACGAGTATCAAGCTTGTGAAAGCATATACGAAATTCAGATCTTCTTTTGATAACGCTACCAACCAAGAAATTGTACTGGCTCCATACAGAAATAGGCCAATTAATACATATGGATTAAAAATCATTTTAAATAGAACGCTTGGGGATAGTGCGCTCACTTCTCCGACCTGATTCATTCCTAGCTTAAATCCTAACTGTCCAAAGGCAGCAGTAACGGCAGCAAATAAGATAAACAAAATTACATTCATTATATACGCACCATCCTTAAAATATCCAATTTTCTAGCAATCTCAGACCTTCTTTATATTCATATGATATGGGATATCCCGATATCACGGGATAATAGACAAAGAACAAAATCAATGTCACCACCAAATACGAGACGACGAACCATTTCGTCTTCCCTTTCCATAAATTATTCATCCAATATGTAATAGCCAAAGCCATGAAAGGCACATTTGCATAGAAGTGGTATATAAATAATGCCCTCGAAATCGGGGCATATGGAAGCCATTGAAAGAGAAACAGGACTACTATGAACATGCATGTTTTATTCCTATCTCTCACCATTTTTGTTGCTGTTAAAATTAGGAATATTAACCCTCCCCACCATATAGCCGGATTTCCCATCAAAACGATGGTTGAAACCATCCCATCTAAATTATTATTGTAAATCCACATGGGTTTGAGAATTAAAGGCCAGCTCCGCCAAGATGAGGCGAATGGATGGGTTGCAGTGAGAGATGAATGATAACCGTACATGGTAAACTGAAGGTTTATCACATCCCCCAAATTATGGCCTGCCAGCATGTGGGGTATGTATGTTAAGAGGTAGATAGTTATGGAGATTGCTAGGGCAAAAAAGGCGATTGTTAGTGGATAAACCAAGTAATTGTGAACATCTTTTTTATCATACTTTTCCGTCAATGAAAATTCTTTGAGTTTAAGGAGGATAAACAGAAAAGCCATCCCAATAAATCCGTACAGTGCATACCACTTTGTTGAGAAGGCAAGACCAAAAAATAATGTGCTTAAAAATAATGGGCGACCCACATCTTTCCATCCCTTTTTAGAGATTCCTTGGAAATAATTGAAGAAAAAGTAGAACATTAAAATCAAGAAAAAGACGATAAAAGTATCCCCGGTTGCTAACCTTGCTTCTGTGAAGTGCATGAAGTCAAATGTGATGAGAAATGCAGCTATAAATCCCCCGATAGAAGTCCCAGAAATTTTCTTGCCGAATATGAACATGACGGGTATTACTGCCGTGGCAAATATCACTCCCATCAACCTCCAAGCGAATGGATTGGAACCAAATAGGAAGATTCCACAAGCTATTATGAGTTTACTGAGTGGGGGGTGAGTCCACTCGAAGGGTTCTGTGAAATCCATATGCTCATAAGCAGTTCTAACAAAATATATCTCATCAAAATATGCGCCCGATCTATATGTTAGGGGCTCTTCCACTAAAACTTGCTCATCTATAAGATTCGTTAAATCTCTTCCATGTGTCTGAGCATTTCCATATTCGTCAGTTATACCTTTTATTTCGATTATCTTTTTGTTGCCATCTCCAAATACTGCTATCTCTCCGATCTCTGCTGAAGGATCATCAAAGTCAAATCTGATGTACCGGGTATCACGACTTATCGGTATATCGTCCCAGAAATAATAGACTCCCGCTCTTACATAATTTGTAGAAAAACGCCAATCATTCGGACTTCCATAGTAAATATTGATTTTTGTTGTACTATCTTCTTTGATTAAAAGTGCAATTCGCTCTACCGATTGCACAGACCCAAGGTCTATGTAGAAACCTTCTACATCATTTACGGAATGCCAGTATGTTGATGGCATTTCTGTAGCACCTAGGTTGAAAACTGCGATGGAAAAAAAGGTGACGGAGAGGATGAGCATCAATGCTAAATCTCGCCTTGTAATCTTGATTTTATTCACAACCTCTTTATCCGGCACCATATCTCCTAACTTTTTTAGGTCCGGCTTGGTTAAATTAAAAACTTTATCCTTCAGTTCTATTTTTTTAAGAAATCGGGGGGATCGCATAACATGAATGGAGTATGCGAGTATTGCCAGATTTATCAATGGTAAAATTGTTAAAGATAAATTATTGTCAGGGATAAAATTATCTTTATTGATAAAACTCAAAACATATACTAGGTTGAATAGGTATGTGGCAGTTAGGATACCATAGATCGTCTTTATTTTTTCACGGTTCATAATTAAAGCCAAAATGGCGAATACAGGGAACATGTATCTTTCATGCATCCTTGTCATCAGCATAAAAAATCCGAAAGAGAGCAAGAAGGATGAGAATATCAGCGATTCCGTGTCATATTTTTTGTTTAAGTTTAATTGATAAAGCACGAACAACACAAGAGCACCAAACAGGATGATGCCCCATATATGGGAACTTAAAAACAACAATTTAATTGAGTCCGGCTTCCAAAAACCGGTAAATGCCCAGATATTGTATGCACTTATCGAGTTGAAAGCATAGTATTCGTATCCGGTAGAGTATATGTTGATCAGGAATTGAAGGGGGTTATCCCATCTAAAGGGCAGGATTATGAGAAAAACGGAGGCAGCAGAGGCTGCAATAGATGTCAAAACTCTCTTTAAATCATATTTCCTGATGATAAAGAAGGCTATAACCGGCAGGATGGCAATGCTCTGTGGTTTAGTTAGCATGGCTACAGCGAGAGCAGAGGCTGACAATTCCGGCTTGTCGTAGATTAGAAATAGTATGGAGGCGATCATGAAAAATGTGTAAATCGATCCCATTTGCCCCCAAACAGCCAGGTTGTAAATGGTTCCCGGATTGAAGGCATAAATCACCATAATAAAAGCGGCATAGTTAAAACCAATTTTTTTACGCAGGAAAAAGAAAATTAAAAGAGATATTCCCAGGTCGAAGAGATTTGAAGGCAGTTTTAACAAATAAACAAAATATTCCGTATTAAAAAGCGAAAAGTACTTGGCAATGCTCCCAAATATCCAAAATATGTAGATGCTGAAAGGAGGATAATCAGACCATCCCCTGTCATAGAATGTGCGCAGTCCTTCTGCTGCAGAGGCATGCCAGGCTGTAAATGTGTTGATGTCTATATAATAGCCTTCGGCAGGAAAAAGTAGAAATCTGACG
>JBHPDI010000017.1:0-21491 GCA_042577985.1 Halobacteriota archaeon
TGATGGAGCTGTAATTGGAGCCTTTGAAACGCGGGTTAGAGGTATCCTAGAGGGAGATACAATCCGATTTGAAGCGCAAGATATGCTGGAACTAGAGGTAATAAAGACATTGGAGGAGACAGGAACCCACGATGACCATTATGTGTTCATACCGTTGAAATCTGCCCAAGAACTTTTTGATGAGGAGGGTAACCTAAGCGCAATATTTGTGCAAATGGAGGACCCTGAAAAAGCAGCAGAAACAATAGCTGCCATTAACCAGATAGAAAATGTACATGCTGTATTTGTACATGATATATTCCAAGAACTCCTGGATGTGTTTGCCACTACGAGGGCAAATATGATATTAATCACAGGAATAGCAATCGTTGCAGGTGCATTTACGACCATAAATACCATGACAATGGCTGTATACGAGCGCAAAAAGGATATTGGATTATCAAGAGCAGTTGGAGCAACTCAACTGGATATATTTACACTATTCATGGTTGAGTCCATCCTCCTTTCAATAGTCGCATGTTTTCTGGGGATTTTAATAAGCGTTGTGTTTTTGATCATATATCCTCTAATAGTCCCAATTTCCATCGGCGGCATTGAATCTTCTCCCTATTTCTCACTGCACAATGTTTTGTTATGCCTGATAATTGCATATGGAGTGGGCACTATTTCAGGTATATACCCTGCCATAAGCGCTGCAAGATCATCTCCAATAGATGCTTTGAGGGGACTATGACGATAGAAGTAAGGGATGTGTCTAAACAGTATGGAGAAGGAAAAATTGCGTTTTTGGCGCTGAGAAACGTTAATCTAGAGCTGGATGAGGGGGATCTTATTTCTATCGTTGGTCCTTCTGGCTCTGGGAAAACCACTTTACTGAATATGATGGGTTGTCTGGATACACCAACCACGGGCTCTGTTTTGGTTGATGGAAAACCCACGGAAAAACTCGGCGACGGTGAATTAAGTAAAATAAGGAGGGAAAAAATAGGCTTTGTTTTCCAAGATTATTATCTTAATGACAGTATGAACGCATTGCAGAACGTCATGTTGCCCTTGGAATTCAGTGGACATTCCAATAAGAAAGAGGAGGCAGCTAGATTGCTGGAATCGGTTGGGCTGGGGGACAAGGCACATAATCTCCCCTCAGAACTATCTGGGGGAGAAAGACAGAGAGTTGTAATTGCCAGAGCAATGGCAAACAAACCAAAATACATCTTGACAGATGAACCAACAGGAAATTTAGATTCTGTGTCCAGTGGAAAAATACTTGATTTGCTGAGAGAATTAAATAGTGAAAGAGGTGTTAGCATCGTCATAATAACCCATGATAAAGACGTTGCAAGCATAACAAAAAAACAAATAGAGATAGTGGATGGCATGATCGTATGAGAATGAGAAGATATAAAGGAGTATATCAAGTTGAAAAAAACAAACCAAAGATTTAGGAAAAATGAAGATGCTCGAATACCGGTCATCAGCATCATCCTGTTGGTTGCATTCGTCGGGATTTTTGCGGCGATGGTTGCAACCTACGTGCTTGTACCAGAGCCAACGCCTGTGCCTATCTCGAGACCGACGCCAAAGCCCACGCCCCCGCCAACGATATCCGAAGTGGGAAATCTAAGCTTTGAAAATGTTGTTGTATACGCAAGTGAAAGAAGTACAGGAGAAGAAAGCTTTGATACCGTGGTCATGCAAGTCACTGGCACTGGAGTGGTTTCCCATTATGACATCGTAGCTACGGTCAACGGTGTTGGGGGTTATATTCGATCAACTGGTGGAACCCCCATACAGCCAGGAGAAGAAGTCACGTTCGTCAGCATGGAGAAGTATGCTGCATGCGGTTGTCCACAACCCATAGTCGAGATAGAACCTGGCGACCCTGTCCACGTAAAGATAAGGCACACAAAAACCCGTCACGCGTTTGTCGACACCACTGTGACAGCTATAGCAGGGCCATGAAAGCTATGGTGGCGTGATTTAAATCTATAATCGTGATTTAAATCTATAATCTTAGTGCAATCCTACCAGGTTGCAACCACCCATAGAAGATTCGAGACTCTTGAAATTCCAATAACATGGAGATTATCGGGCTTGAAGGCGATGGTCCATAAGTTCTAATCAATGTGCTTGAAATCACTTTGTATTCTTAAAAGCCGATTGATAACCTCGTCTATTGTGAGAATCTCCTGTTCTCCCGTCTTCATGTCTTTGAGAGTTACAAATTCTGTTCCTTTCTGCAGTTCTTTATCTCCGACTATGACAGCATGGGTAGCCCCGATTGCATTGGCGCGTGACAATTGACCTTTTACATCACGACTCATTAGATCTGCTTCTGTGGGAAAATGTTCTCTCAAAAGGGGTGCAACCTTCTTGAGTGACCAGTCTTTCGCATCCCTGGTAGAAACGAGCATGACTTTTGGCTGCTGAGGTAATTTTATATCTAACAATGCCATGACTACTCGGTCGAAACCAAAGGCAAAACCCGTGGAAGGGGTATCTTCACCACCGAACAGATGTGCCAGTCTATAGGATCCACCACCACATATCTGATTTTCCGTACCCAGACCTTCAGCATAGATCTCGAAAACCATGCCAGTATAATACTCCAAGCCTCTTGCAACCGAGAAATCGATTTTGTGGGATATGCCATACAAATCCAACATGACCGAGATATCTTCTAGCCACTTCAATGCGGGAATATCACCAACTATTCCACGTGCTTCATCGATATCCTTGCTTTCTGTCAAAGCACGTATGTTTTCCTCCAGGGCGGTAGCGCCGATCTCTTCCAAATAGGTTTTTAGCCCTTTGTAATCCCTTTTGTCGATAAATCTAATGATAGTATTCTTCTTTTCATCAATCATATTTCCCATAAGTGAGCGGAGAGCACCAAGATGTCCAACATGTAACTCACATTTCAGCCCAAGGACATCAAGCACGGATGATGCAAGTGCGATGACCTCTACATCTGACTCGGGTCTATCGCTGCCTATTAGCTCAACCCCAAACTGCCAGAACTCTCTAAAACGTCCTTTCTGCGGTCTTTCGTATCTGAAGCAATTAGCAAAATAATATAATTTTAGCGGCTTGGGAGATTTTTGCAGTTTTTCCACGTACAATCTCGTAACCGGTTCGGTTAACTCTGGACGAAGTATCAGCCTCCTTCCACCTTTATCATCGAAAATATAGCTCTGATCTATGATTGTATCGCCGGACCTGAGCGTGAATAACTCTAAATTCTCAAAAGTGGGCGTCTGAATCTCTTGATAACCCCAGTTTTCCACTGTTTGGCACATTTGTTTCTCGATATGGCGCCTCTTTGCCATCTCATCCTGTAAAAAATCTTGAGTACCTCTTGGCTTTTGAACTTTCATGGTCTGCCCTCTCGACTTCTTTGTGTACATATGATTTAATACTTCTGAAGATATTAAACAAATCAATGGTTGTAGAAAAAATGAGACCTTCGATCAACGACTACTTCATGGAAATAGCATCTGTTGTAGCCAAGAGGTCAACGTGTTTGAGAAACCAGGTTGGTGCGGTGATAGTGAAAGACAAAAGAATCTTGGCGACTGGCTATAATGGAGCACCTCGTAATTTAGAACATTGCTTGGATATGGGATGTATCAGAAAACAAAACGACATTCCGTCAGGAGAACGCCATGAACTATGCAGAGGAGTTCATGCAGAACAAAACGCCATCATACAATCTGCAATTCACGGAGTATCCATAGAGAATTCAACCTTGTACTCGACGCATCAGCCTTGTATCTTATGCGCAAAAATAATCATAAATGCGAAGATTCGACGAGTAGTCTTTGCAAATTCTTATCCTGACGACGCTGCCCTGAAATTTTTGAAGCAAGCCAATGTGGATGTAGATCAGCAATCCATTGAATAAAATTAGGTGACCAATTTGCCCCTTACTTTCGAATAAAAACGCTCCCCAGTCTTTACGAATAATGCTGGTTCCTTTGCTTTTGTGAACTTGATGATGTCACCTTTTTTGACTACTTTACTATACTGCCCATCTATGACAATTGTCGCCGCCTTTTTTAGACGTAATAATTTGACTATGATTTCACTATTCGCTGGAACAACCCATGGCCTTGCAGATAGTTTGAACGGCGCCAGAGGGACTATTATAAATGCATCAACCTTGGGATCTACAATGGGACCGCCTGCACTCATCGAATAAGCGGTTGATCCGGTGGGAGTCGCTAATATCAAACCGTCCGCTCTTATGGTATCCAGCTCATGTTCGTCGATGATTATCTGAAATTGAAGAATTTTTGCCGGTCTTGATGTTACAATAGCTGCTTCGTTCGTGGCAGGTGGAAGTTTTTCCCCATTAACTATTATATCAAGCCTTTGTCTATGATCTACTTCGAATCCTTCCAGTGCTTTAGATATAACCTTCTCCGCTTTCTCTGGAGCTACCTCCACTAAAAATCCAACCTCCCCCACATTTATTCCTAAAATAGGGGTAGGCTTGCTTAACAATTGGAGGGTTCTCAGTACTGTACCATCCCCGCCCACTGCGATAATCATGTCTACATGCATTTTGTCTATAGGGGTTGAGTGATTTAGCATGCCGAGCTCGGTTGCACTTCCTGGATCAAAAACGACCTCAACCTTGCCTTGGATATGCTCCATTACTGTTTTCACTATTTCGATTCCATCGGTAGTACCGCATTTTGAAACAATACCAATGGTCTTGGGTTTCATCTCTACTACCTCAATTTATCAAGCAATTCGTCGTGTATGCGTCCATTGGATGCTATTATATTCAGTTTTTGTTTCACATCGAGCGGTAATTTCAGTGCCTCATTCATAGGGTCCGTTACAATCCCGCCTGCCTCTTCAACGATGAGTTTTCCAGCCGATATATCAGTTACTCTTAGAAGGTTTCTGTCGTCAACGACGGCATCTAGTTTATGAGATGCCACATAACATAATTCAAGCGCTATACTACCAATAAGACGAATTTTGCAGTTTTTATCTAAGGAAATTTGATCGTTTGCAGATATACAATACCCCTTCGTTTTGTTGGAGACATGAATTTCACTTCCATTTAGAAATGCACCTCTGGCTTTTTCAGCCAAGTACACATCTCCGGCAACCAAATCTTTTACATAGCCGTAATATATCTTCGAAAGATCATTTTCACATATTGCCATCGAGAAAGAATAAAATGGTATACCACGAATGGCGTTATACGTTCCATCCAATGGATCGAGCACGATTGTGAATTCTGCTCCCTCTCCTATAGTTATGCTACCAATTTCCTCACTTATGAGATTAAATGGCCGTCCGTCCTCCTTTAAAACTCGTATAGCTGCCCTCTCTGCAATATCATCGATCTTTGTAGTGGGAGTCCCGTCTGCACCCATATAGAGAATGGTCCCACTTTCTAATTTACCGACGATGTTTTCAGTTGCATCTTGGACCGCATTTGAGACATCTTCACACAGCTTTTTCATCTATAACCTCTTATATTATTGATCGAGATACATTTAAACTATGGTGTTATTAAGAATACTGAATTTGTGGAGGATATTTTAATGAAAGAACAGACAGATGTCCGATCTCTTAAACAAGGACGCTATTTAATCATCGATGATGAGCCGTGTACAATCGTAGGTATGACCACTTCAAAACCAGGAAAACATGGTTCTGCTAAAGCAAGGATAGATGCAATCGGAATATTTGACTCACAGAAGAGATCAGTAATACAACCTGTAACCGCTAAGATATATGTGCCCATCGTGGAAAGAAAAAGTGGACAGGTACTGTCTTTATCCGATGATGTCGTACAACTCATGGATCTGGAGGATTATTCCACATTTGATATGGAGGTGCCCGCTAAGCTAAGGGATAAGTTAAAAGTGGGGAAAGATGTCACATACATCGAATCTATGGGACGTAGGAAGATAGATATGCGGTGATACTATTGCCCACCGAACTCTTTGCTGATGCCAATTCTGAATACGCAGACGCAGAGTTCGTGATTTTTGGAGCACCATTCGATGAGACATCATGTTTTCGGTCAGGCTCAAAGCGAGCCCCATCAGAGATAAGAAAAGCGTCTTATAATTTTGAACCCTATAACGCCCAATATGATGTTGATTTATGTGATGTACCGTTTTTCGATCTGAGCGATATCAAACTAAGTGTCTCAGTTGACGAAATGTTGACAAATATTCGAAATTTAGTAGGTGAAATCGTAAATGACGGTAAAATTCCGATAATGATGGGTGGGGAGCACTCACTAACATATCCGTGCATTCAGGCGTTTCAAAATATTAGCACAGTAGTCTTGGATGCCCATCTTGATCTAAGGAACGAGTATGAAGGATATAAACAAAGTCATGCCTGTGTTTCAAGACGCATTATTGAGGAGATCGGAGATAGGAACTATGTTTCAATAGGCATCAGAAGTGGGGCTAAGGAGGAATATGATTTTGCTAATAAGAATGATATTCGCTTTTACACCGTGAACAGGACCCAAGCAGAGAGTATATCTAATGTCATGCACGATGTAGTTGAATACTTAAACACAGATAGAATTTACCTATCGATAGATGTAGATGCCATCGATCCAGCATATGCGCCTGCTGTTGGAAACCCAGAGCCATTTGGGATGATTCCAAATGACGTCAAATACGTCATCCAATCGCTGGCGCCATATACGGTAGGATTTGATTTGGTCGAGATATCGCCAGACTACGATCATGGACAAACCGCTTTATTAGGAGCGAAGTTGATTAGGGAGTTTATAGCAGCAAAAGTGAGCAGATAAAATGAATGAGTTACAGCAACAGATCAGGCATATGAACATAAACTCCACCATGACGGTAAACCAATTGGTCAATGAAATGAGCGGGGCTGCTCTAGGTGCGGGAAGACTGGCTGAAGCAGTTGACATTTATGAGGCAATGATTCTCGATAAAACCACAAAGTTCTTTGGCCTCTCTGGTGCCATGACTCCTGCCGGAATGCGCTTAATCATCAAAGACCTGATAAAAGAAGGATATATCGATGTTCTCGTCACCACAGGCGCGAACCTCGTCCACGACATGATCGAGGCTTTTGGAGGATTTCATTATAAGGGAACTTCCCAAATAGATGATGTAGAACTGAAGAATCAAGAAATTAATAGGATATTTGACGTCTTTTTGCCGGAGCCACATTTCACAATTTTTGAAAATAGAATTTTAGATATCCTGAATGATATCGATAAAAAGGAGATGGGTATTAGGGAATTGTTGACCGAAATTGGATTGAGAGTTGAAAATTCGATCCTGGGAATTGCAGCAAAAAAAGACGTGCCTGTGTTTTGCCCCGCTATCTCAGACTCAGTGATAGGGCTGCAGGCATGGTTATACACTCAAACTCAAAAACTCAGCGTTGATACCTTTAAAGATATGCGCGAGTTCATGGACATTTGTTATAGCGCAAAAAAGACAGGTGCGATGTTCGTAGGAGGTGGTGTTCCAAAGAATTTCATACTCCAGTCGATGATTGTAACTCCTAAAAGTTTCGACTACGCGATACAGCTCACCATAGATAATCCAGAGGCAGGCGGTCTTTCTGGAGCGACACTAAGCGAGGCAAAATCCTGGGGCAAGGTTGCTGAGAGGGCTAGAGAGGTTACAGTCTATGGAGATGCGACAATATCACTACCGATCATTGTTGCTGCAGTGATTGAACGCATGGGGCATTAGCATGATGTTTCATCAAAAAACCAGGGGAATCGCGAGAGATACTCTTCATTTCATACTTGAAGTCAGCAAGTCATCACATCCAAATGAGTTTGCAGGATTGTTGAGGGCTGAGGATGGTGTGATTACTGATATAATTGTTCTTCCAGGTACTATAGCCTCTTCATCCAGTGCAGTTATGCAATTACACATGATGCCTCTCTCACGCTGTGTAGGGTCAGTACATAGTCATCCCTCTACTGATATGCATCCCTCTAAGGAGGATTTAATGATGTTCGGGCGCAACGGAGACTACCACATAATAGCGGCCCATCCTTACAATGAAAATAGTTGGACCTGTTACGATGCATCCGGCATTGTCAGGAATTTGCCAGTGTTAGATGTCGAGTTTAAGGAGGGATGATGACAAGAGTGCTTGCAACAGGAACTTTTGAGATACTCCATCCAGGTCACCTGACATATCTTAGGTGCGCTAAAGCATTGGGAGATGAATTAATTGTCATAGTCGCCCGAGATAAAATGATAAAGCATAAAAGAGAGCCAACGATTCCAGAGCAACAGAGGCTTGAAATGGTCCAATCGCTAAGCATCGTTGATAGGGCTATCCTAGGTAGCGAAAGAGATATCTTTGAGCCGTTGCAGGAACTCAAACCAGATGTCGTCGCTCTTGGATATGATCAATGCTTTGATGCTGAAGATCTGTTGAGGCAGTTACATAAGAGGGGTTTGGAAGCAAAAGTAGTTCGCATAAAAGAGTCTCATCCGGGCAAGCTATGTAGTTGTAGTAATATCACTGAAAAAATTACCAAGAGTATACGGAGTGTATAAGGATATCTCATTAACCAGTAGTTCATAGCGTTTCTTCGATTTATAAAGGCTTTTTTACATGAAAAAGTAAAAAGGAGCAGAAAAAAGCAGAAAGATTAAGAAAAGAGTCAAGCTATATAGTTAAGAAGGCGAAAGAGAAAGTTGAGATGATGACCTCTCGAGGGTGATAACATGGAATTTATGCTATTCAAAATGTTACCTACGACCCTTATCCATCTTATTGCACCATGTGCTTTGATTCTTATTGGTTGGATCGTAGAAAGGAAGCTTGTAGGGAGAGTCGCAACATTCTCCAATGTTATGGCAGCGAATTTATACTTTTATTATTCGCCGTCAATTCATCCACTTTTAGCCATATATCTTACTGTTGGATTTATTTTTAGCATTATTGAATTTCTTCCAAGTGGATTGAGGGGACCATTATCTAGACCATATTCTATTGTCAGATATGCCTATTCCTCGATTGTTATAGGGGCTTTAATCTTGTTGAGTATTGAAGGTATGGTCTAATCCACAATCCCTTGAATACCTACCAAGGGAAAACAGATAGAACAGGTAATCAAGGGAGGATACATAAGAAAAATTCTGATCTTTAGTAATTCAAATATATCCCTTCTTAACCAATGAAAGAATAACCCGAGAGGATATACATTTTTTAGTCCAAGTTATTACCTTGATACTTAACTCTATTTCTATTTTTTAACCCATACATTTGCCAACTATTTTTGTATCCGATAAATGTTTACACAAGCTATTTGTGATGATACGTCGATATAAACATCGGAATTAAACATGAATCCCACTTATATTTCAAGATGCGCACAACTCGCCATGCTCTTAGAAGTTTCCGCTACACCAAAGCCTGGAAACATAGACAGGGATCACGATTTTGATGATACTAAGTATGAGCATTTTCTGGCATCTGCTATAAGTGCTGGCCCAGTATTTGAGAGAGCAGCCATATCTAAAAAATGCATTGGATCTTTCATCAGAGAGTTGATCGAGGAGAGTACCAGATGGCAGAACGGAGGGAATACTCATTTTGGCGCATTCTTACTTTTGACCCCCCTAGTGATAGCGGCTGGAAATGGTGAGGTTAAAAGCGTAAACAAGGTCGTGCAAGATACTTCTGTGGAGGATGCAGTCGAGCTCTACAAAGCATTTCGATCCATTGACGTACGTGTAAGCTCTATCAAAGAACTGAGCATAGATGATCCAAATTCAACCAAGGAGCTTAGAAGAAGGGGCTTGACATTATATGACATCATGAAAATCTCTGCCAAATATGATGCAATAGCGCATGAATGGACCAATGATTTTAAGAGGACTTTTAGGGGTGCCTCCATTCTAGAAAAGAATGTGGGGGAGAGGAACATGAACGATGCGATCATATTCACATATTTGACGTTGCTCTCAGAGCGCCCAGATACTTTGATCCAGAGCAAGTTTGGAGTTGATAAGGCAATACAAGTCTCTGAAAAAGCATCTCAGCTAATAGAAAATTGGAACCTTGATGCAATACGAGATTTCGATGAGAAGTTGATCCGAGAACGAGTCAACCCTGGGTCCACTGCCGATATGGTGATCGGTTCATTATTTATAACTCTTCTAGGAGGAGTGAAACCGTGATGATGAAAGAGTTTGAATTCCGAGGTATATCTGAGGTAATAGCCACCACGATATCCGGATCAGGAGATCCAAATGCTGCGCCAATGGGCATCATCTCTGATGGTAACCTGTACGCTAGAGTATACACCAATACTCAAACATATGCCAACATTAAGGCCACAAAAAAAATGGTCGCAAACATAGTGGATGACCCACTGCTATTCGTGTTGTCTGCACTTATGAAACTCTCTATTGATGAGTTTCGCATGGAGGATGGAGATCCGGTGCTGAAGGCTGCAAAGGCATGGATTGTATTTGAGTGTAGTATAGAAGATGACCCGCAGTGTGCCACTGTGACCCTACGACCCCTGAAAAAAAAGATCATACAAAGATCCATACAGCCCGTAAATCGGGGTTTCAACGCCGTAATCGAGGCAACGATATATGCGACGCGATATCTGGCCATGAAAGATCAAAAGTATCTTCGGTGGATCGAACACTGTGATGAGATCGTGATAAAATGTGGTGGAGAACGCGAAAAAGAGGCTATGCGCACATTAAAGGATTTCTTGGGGGGCGGATAGGGAGGATTGAGGTTAGCGCTCTCATTTCGTATGCCTTTTTAATTCCATATTTAGTTTCTCAATTTCTGGCTTTAATTTTTCAAATGCTTTTTTTCAGCCCTATCAGCCCTATCCATTTCCTCCATAATGGTCCTTACTGTATTTACCATCTTATCATGCCTCTTAAGTTTCTCACTACGTGCTTTTTTCAAGTAGTTATAGCAATAGCGTGAATAATCAAGAAATTTTTTAATATTCGAAATTTCCAAATATTTCAAATAATTGTCAAGTTTCTCCTCTTTTTCTGTTTTATAATGGATAAAGAAATTTCTTGCTTTATAATTACTTTTTATAAACCCCCATTTTTTACTCTTAGTAAAATCTTTTCCAGATATAATTTTTAAAAACCACCCAAGTTTGTCTTCAATACTGAGCCGATATAAAATCACATCATTGATTTTTTTAACATTAAAAGGATAGTTTATATCCAATTCATTTTGAAGATGCTGATTTATCATATCCTCAAAGATTGATACGGCTCTTAGTAAAAACATTATATCTATATTAGGACTACGAACTTGGTTTTTTGTGATATATGCCAATAATTCTTTTCTATCCGATAAAAAATCAGATTCAATAAATGCTGTTAAGTTGCCTTCTTTTTCAGATTTATGTAGAATTGATTGAAGTTTCTCCGTAGCTTTAACTGGATTTTTAATAAAATTGTCATATAAACCCGAATTTACAACCAATTGAGGGAAAACTTTCAGAAATATCCTATTTACAAGGTCGGGGGGAATTTGAGTTTCTTCGCCCATGGTAGATAATACTTGATAATTATGATTAAAACTTTGGGTGAACGAAGTAGAGCCGTTTACCTACTTTATATGCAACGAACAAAGTGATCGTAGTTGATCGAAGATCAACCTAAAACCAATCCTATTCCTTTTCTTTGACGTACTCTATCCCTTCGGGTTCTTCGTATTTTGTCATTATAACAATGGTATTGGAAATCCTGTTAAAGAGACGTAGTTTGCTATTGGGCATAGCCAACCAGCCTATGAGACAATCCAATGGCAGAATAAATGCCTTGCCAAAACTTTCTAATGCGGCAATTCCGAAATCTATTTTCTCCCCTTTTCGATCTGTAACTTTTAGATTCAATGCCATTTTTCCCACAGATTGACCCTTATATCCTTCAAACAAAGTCCAATAGGCAAAAATCAATACCCCGCTAACTCCAAAACTTTCAATGCTTACAGGGTTAAAGTCCCAAGGAAGTCCTAAAGAATTTGTAACGATATTTGAAAAAGCGCTAACCAGTAGGATATCAATAACCCAAGCCCAGAATCTGCTTCCCCACTTAGCCAGATGTATCGTCTCCATTTTTCTCACCTTTTTCTATAAATAATTTACTTTTTACTCTTTTTATTTAAATATGCCCCAAAGACGATTACATGGTTATGTGTATGATACTTGTTTTTATAATGTAAACGTATATTTGCATTGGATAATAATCATGGATTCCGAGATAGAACAAAAGATCAAAGCCATAGAAGATGAACTTTTCAAGACAAAGAAGAATAAGGCTACTGAGCACCATATAGGCAGGCTAAAGTCAAAAGTTGCAAGACTTAAGGAAGAAGCTGAGAAAATAAAAAGCAAGGGTGCCAAAGGTAAAGGATTTTCGATTAAGAAATATGGTGATGCAACCGTAGGAATAATAGGTTTTCCGAGTGCTGGCAAAAGCACTCTCTTAAATCAATTAACCGGGGCCTCTAGCAAGGTAGGCGATTATGACTTTACCACATTGGAAGCAATGCCCGGCATAATGAAGTATAAAGGGGCAGACATTCAGTTTTTGGATTTACCGGGCCTTATTACAGGTGCATCAAAGGGCAAAGGTCGTGGAAAAGAGATCTTATCTGCTATTAGAAATGTTGATTTGTTATTTTTGATGGTAGATGTGCGGTACATGGAACATATTGAACTAATTGAAAAAGAATTATATGATGCTGGTTTGAGGTTAAATCAAAAAAAGCCTGATGTTGTTACCACAAGAAAAGATAGGGGTGGACTTAAGGTGAATTCAACAACTAAACTCACATATTTAAACGAGGATGCCATAAAATCAATTGCCTCTGAATTTGTGATTAACGCAGACATAATTATACGTGAAGACATCTCCGAGGATCGATTAATAGATTCGTTTTCTAAAAGCAGAGTATATGTGCCGGCAGTGGTCATTATCAATAAAAACGATCTTGTCAATAAAAAAATGCTTGATGAAAATGTAACAAAAATAAGATCAAAGGGCATGAGCGTATTAACAATATCCGCTAAAAAGGGAGATTGCTTTGATAAACTTAGAGAAGACGTATTTTTTCAACTGAAGCTAATCCGGATATATATGAAACCCAGTGGAGAGGATGCTGATTATGATGAACCTTTGATATTGAGAGAAGATGACACAGTAGAGAGTGTTTGTAAGAAACTTCATCGTGACTTTCGGAGGAAATTTAGATATGCATTGGTTTGGGGTCCTTCTGCAAAACATGAGGGTCAAAAGGTTGGTTTGGAACACAAATTAAAAGATGAGGATGTTTTGACAATAGTAACATGGAAATAAATTTTTCTAAGACGCTTGATGATTCATTTAAAAAAAAAAGAAAAAAAGAGAGATTATTTAGAATCTGAAAATATCTCGCGAATTCCTTGACAATTCGTTATATTTCAGATGTCTAACTCCGACCTTCTTGACGTTGGGCTTCCAAACCATATCAGGTAGCCATGAAGGTTTTTTGGCTGGAGCTTTGACCCTATCTTTTGAGCCTGTAAATAAATGAATCCTTTTAGTACCTTTCTCTCTGAGAACTATTTTTGTTTTTCCTCTAGATGCACACTTCAAAGCAGCATCTCGCGGTTGATGCCCACTGAATGTACCAACTTCTTCCCCATTCTCTATCAAACCAAAATTATTTCTTACTCTTTCTGCCATGTTTTACCTCCCAAATTAATGAAACTTAATTCGCTCTTATATTATATAACTTTTGCATTATGTCTAAGCGATTGCCCCATATAACACTTAAATTGATGAAAAAGAAGATAAGATATAATAATTTAGATACATGAGTCAACCATTGATTGACCAGAGATTTAAATCCGAGAAGGTTCAAATTCGATCTAGAGCCAATTTTTGAGTGTTTCGGCTCAGTTCTACCTCTCAAAAAATAACAAAGAGGGCGTTACATAGTGCTTTTTCGGGTAAAGGGCACTTTCCTGAGAGAGGATCTCACAGAAATGAAAATGTGGAAGAATTATTCAAAGTTTAGAGGTAGACATAGAAAAATTTGAATCCGATTTTTATTACTTTAAACACTACCAGCATAATATAATTCAATGAGGAAGAATTGTATATCCTTTAGGGCTAAAACAGATGGTCGAATTCGCTTGATAATAGATTAAATTTATTTTTAGAAGATATTTAAATTTCATAAAAAAAAAATATTCTTAGTTTTTTTACAATCCGGATTACCGCCATAGATAAGGTCTTTATCGTTTATTATCTAAAGAATGAGTATGAAAATTCGCGAAATGGGAGAGAGGGCCATCATAGATAGGATATCAAATTCATTGCCACATAATGCAGTACTTAGTGCCGGAGAGGATGATTGTGCCGTCATGGACCTGAGAGGCGATTACCTTCTCCTTACTATTGACATGCTTCATAAAAGCACGGATTTTCCTGATAAGATGACACCTTGGCAGATCGGTTGGATGTCCGTGGCTGTCAATCTAAGCGATATCGCTGCCATGGGAGGATATCCGATCGCTATTGTAACCGCATTGGGTCTTCCGGCGGATACCGAAATATCTTTTGTAGACGAGATAATCGAAGGAATGAATTTCTGTGCACAAATATTCAATACCAACATCGTTGGAGGGGACACTGATGAACACGATGAGCTAACGGCCGTTTGTACAGTCTTAGGATGCGTTAAAAAAGAGGAGTTACTGAGGCGCAGCGGTGCCCAAATAGGTGATTTGGTCTGCGTGACAGGTGAGTTAGGAACGGCAGAAGCTGGCCTACAGGCAATGAGCATGAATATTCCAGAATGTGTCGAAAAAATACTGACCAAGAAGTTGTTCGAGCCACAGCCTAGAGTTAATGAGGGCATAGCTCTGGCCAGATCAGGTGTTGTGACATCCATGATGGATATAAGTGATGGTCTCGCCCTATCATTATACGACCTGGGTAAATCAAGCAATAAAGGCTTCCTGATAAATGAGGATAAGATACCAATATTAGATGAAACCAGAATAGTCTCTCCTGATCTGGATTTGCCCTTATATGGTGGCGGTGACTTTGAGCTTCTCTTAACAGTACGACCGGATGGCATAGAAAAAGCAAAAAAGGTGTGTAACCTAACCACCATAGGAAAGGTGACTTCTGGCGATATATTGATCAAAAGAAACGGAGTTATATCAAAGATAGAGGCAAGAGGTCACGAGCACTTTATTCGATGACATGAAAAAAGAGGCGATGATGTGGGAAGCCCTTGAAGATGGCAGGGTTAAATGTAATTTGTGCGCCCATCAGTGTACCATCTCAGAGGGAGAAAGAGGCATATGTCGCGTCAGAGAGAACCAAAATAGCAAGTTATACACTTTGATATACAATAGCGTCTCTTCGGTGAACATAGATCCCATCGAGAAAAAACCATTGTTCCACTTTCACCCTAGGTCCGACGTGTTCTCGCTTGGAACGGTGGGCTGCAATTTTAGTTGTAAGCACTGCCAGAACTATGGAATTGCAGCCGCAAATGTTGATGAAGTGTCAACAAGGGAGATAACGCCAGAGGAATCCGTAGCGCTGGCGATTCAGTATGACTGTGAGGGTATTGCATGGACATACAACGAGCCGACCATCTGGTTCGAGTACACCTATGATTCCGCCCGATTAGCCAAGAAAGCTGGCTTATACACGGTCTATGTTACCAATGGTTACATGAGTGAAAGAGCATTGACCAAGATAGCACCCCACCTGGATGCAGCCAATGTGGATGTCAAGTCATTTGATAATAAGCATTATAAGCAAATGTGTAATGCGAAATTAAGTCCGGTCCTCAGAACGTGTGAGCGCATGAAGCAGCATGGGATTCACTTGGAGATAACATACCTAGTGATTCCGGAATATAATGACGATCTCGATGAAATCAGGCAGTTTTCAGAATGGGTTCTAAACATCGGATCAGACGTTCCGGTTCATTTCTCCCGTTTTTATCCGCAATACAAGATGGAAGAAGCCGCTCCAACGCCGATAAAAACCCTGGAAGATGCACATCGAATTGCCAAAGATTGTGGCATAGAGTATGTTTACCTTGGAAATGTGCATGATCATCGATATGAGAGCACCTACTGCCCGAAATGTAATGCCATCCTCATCGAACGGCATGGTTATAACGTTATCAAAAAACTCACAAATAACCGTTGCCCGAAATGTGGTTGGAGTATATGTGTATACACTTAAAAATAAAGTATTTATATGTAAATATATCTAAAAATTTTCTGCCATATTTTAAATTCAATGGTGCCCACTATAAGCGATTCTTATAAACCGATAGGCTTAAATTCCGTGCGATCAATATAGTATAGATTGAAGATAGGATAACTTGTCTTTTTGAAAGTTTTCTTGGATTTTAGAGGAAAAAGAGATGGATTGTAAGGATGAAAAATATGATGCAAGCTATATCCAGGTGCTAGAAGGCCTCACTGCAGTGAGAAAAAGGCCCTCCATGTACATAGGCGACACCGGTCTTGGTGGCTTACATCATCTAGTTTATGAAGCGGTAGATAATAGCATAGATGAAGCTCTGGTAGGTTTTTGTTACAATATAGATGTCATAATTCATAAGAATAACAGCGTCACGGTGGATGATGATGGTAGAGGCATACCAGTGGATTTAATTGAAAAGTATGATAAGTCCGCATTAGAGGTCGTCATGACCATGCTACACGCCGGGGGCAAGTTTGATGATAAGGGTTACAAGATCTCGGGAGGCTTGCATGGAGTTGGAATTTCGGTAGTCAACGCCCTATCAGAGTGGCTGGAAGTGGAAGCCAGAAGAGACGGCAAGATATATCATCAGCGCTATGAGCGCGGTGCTCCGGTATCTGAGTTGAAAGTAATCGGTGAGGCAAAGAATAGTGGGACGAAGATCACGTTTAAGCCTGATGAGCAAATCTTTGAAACAATTGATTTCAGCTTCGATAGCTTATCCAATAGACTTCGTGAGTTGGCTTTTTTGAATAGGGGCATCACAATATCAATCGTAGATGAAAGATCGGGCAAGAGAAAAATATTCCAGTATGATGGAGGCATCGTATCCTTCGTACAACACCTGAATGAAAACAGGAATGTGCTGCATAAGGAGCCAATATACTTTGAAAAGACGAGAGGTAAAACGCAACTCGAGATTGCTATGCAGTACAATGATAGCTACATGGAAAATATCTTTAGCTTTGTAAACAACATTAACACACACGATGGTGGCACGCACCTGAGCGGTTTCAAGAGTGCGCTGACAAAGACCCTAAATGACTATGCCCGGAAGAACGATTTATTGAAGGAGTTAAAGGGCAACTTGGGCGGTGAGGACGCTAGAGAAGGGCTTGCCGTGATAATCAGCATTAAGATACCAGACCCGCAGTTCGAAGGTCAGACAAAAGCAAAGCTGGGAAACAGCGATGTAAGGGGTATAGTAGAGTCCATAGTCACCGAGGAGCTTAGTAATTTTCTTGAAGAGAACCCAAAGATAGCAGAGAGCATAATTAATAAATCTATCATGGCAGCCAGAGCGAGAGATGCTGCCCGCAAAGCAAGAGAGTTAACCCGAAGAAAAAATACCTTGGAGAGTAGTTCTCTGCCGGGTAAGTTGGCGGACTGCTCTGAGAAAGATGCCTCAAAATGCGAACTGTTCATCGTCGAGGGAGACTCTGCCGGTGGATCTGCCAAGCAAGGTCGCGACAGGATTTCCCAAGCAATACTCCCGATCAGAGGCAAGATAGTGAACGTGGAGAAGGCCCGACTAAACAAGATCCTAGCGAGCAGAGAGATCAGAGATTTAATCACTGCCATAGGAACCGGCATAGACGTGGAATTCGATATTTCGAAAGCGAGATATCATAAAATCATAATAATGACCGATGCAGATGTGGACGGTTCACATATTAGAACCTTATTACTAACGCTCTTCTACAGGTATATGAAGCCATTAATTAAAGCCGGATATGTCTACATAGCTCAGCCGCCGCTTTATAAAGTGCAAAAGGGTAAAGTAGTTCGTTATGCATATGATGAGGAAACGTTCCAACGCCTTTTGAAGGAATTAGGAGCTAAATCAAGCGTTCAGCGTTACAAGGGTCTGGGTGAAATGAATTCTGACCAGCTATGGGAGACCACGATGAATCCCAGTACGAGGACTATGCTAAAGGTTACTTTAGAAGACTCTGTGGAGGCAGACCACATATTCACTATATTAATGGGCGACTTGGTTGAGCCCAGAAGAGAGTTCATACAAGCCCATGCGAAGGAAGTGAGAGTCTTAGATGTCTGAACTACCCGTTAACATTGAAGATGAGATGAAGAGCTCGTACATGGACTATGCGATGAGCGTAATAGTCGGAAGAGCACTCCCAGATATCAGAGATGGACTGAAGCCCGTCCACCGAAGAATTCTCTATGCCATGCACGAGCTTGGGATGAGTTCTGACAAGTCCTATAAGAAGTCTGCACGAATAGTTGGAGAAGTATTGGGAAAATTCCATCCCCACGGGGACGTTGCCGTCTATGATTCCATGGTCAGAATGGCTCAAGATTTTTCTTCTAGATATATGCTCACTGATGGGCAGGGAAACTTTGGATCCGTAGACGGAGATCCCGCGGCTGCAATGCGTTATACCGAGGTGCGTCTCTCCAAGATAGCAGAGGAAGTGCTCACAGACATCCATAAGAATACCGTGGATTTCGTACCCAACTTCGATGGGTCTTTAGAGGAGCCTTCGATATTACCAGCGAAAGTACCAGTATTATTGATCAATGGCTCAGCCGGTATAGCAGTGGGAATGGCCACGAACATGCCACCCCATAACCTGAGCGAAATCATCAACGGCATTATACTCACCATCGACAACCCAGACGTTTCGACAAAGGAGCTGATGCAAGTCATCACTGGACCTGACTTTCCGACCGGTGCCTACATCTTAGGAAGAGGAGGGATTAGAAGCGCCTATGACACCGGCAGAGGCATCATAAAGATGAGAGCCAAGGCAGATGTAAAAGAGGATAGGATACTTATCACCGAGATTCCATATCAGGTGAACAAGGCCAAGCTCATCGAGAATATCGCCAATCTCGTCAGAGAGAATAAGGTCACTGACATCGCAGATCTAAGAGATGAGAGCGATAGAAAAGGGATGTGCATCGCGATCGAGCTAAAATCAAGAGCTAATGCCGAGCTTATATTGAATCAACTGTACAAGCATACCCAGCTGGAGACCACGTTTGGGGTCATCAATCTGGTGCTTGTGAATGGTCAGCCAGAGGTTCTGGGACTCAAAGACATGATCCTGCAGTACATCGATCATAGGGGGCAGGTGATCACCCGAAGGTCCATCTATGAGCTCAATAAGGCGGAAAAAAGGGCACATATCCTTGAGGGTTTGAAGGTTGCTCTGGATCAAATCGACGACATGGTCACCATCATCAGGCAATCTCAGACGAGAGAAGAGGCTAGTAAGAAGATATCAGATCGTTTCGCTTTGAGTGAGGAGCAGGCTAAAGCGATCTTGGATATGAGGTTGCATCGCCTGATCGCTCTAGAAAGGAAAAAGCTGGATGATGAATATGTCCAGCTGGAGAATAACATCGGCCGATTAAGAGAGATCCTAGGTAGTGAGCAGGAGATCCTAGATATAATCAAAGCAGAGCTGACAGAGATCAAGGAGAAATATGGTGATGCACGCAGGACAATTATCGCCAGTGAAGAGCCCGAATTGGAAATGGAGGACTTCATTCCAGAGGAGACAGTTGTGGTCACCCTTACCAATGACGGATATATCAAGAGAATGCCCGTGGATGTCTATCGCAGCCAAAGGAGAGGTGGTCGTGGAATAAAGGGAACGAAAACCAAAGAAGAGGATTTTGTGGAGGACTTGTTTGTCGCCTCCACACACGATTATTTTCTATTCTTCACGGATAATGGCAGAATGCACCGTCTCAAAGCCTATGAGATACCCCTCGCAAGTAGACATGCCAAGGGTAAGGCAATAGTCAATCTGTTGAACCTTGATGAGGATGAGAACGTCACTGCTACGATTTCGATCAATGATTTTGATAATGAGCATTTTTTGGTGATGGCGACGAAAAAAGGCAGGATAAAGAAGACTGAGCTGGCGAAATTTGATTCTCCCTACAAATACCTTAGAGCTGTCACGCTTAAGGATGATGTACTTGTGGCTGTAAAGCTGACAGATGGTGAACAAGAGGTCATTCTTGCCACCAAACATGGAAAGGCAATAAGATTCAGTGAGAAAGATGTCAGATCAATGGGACGCACCGCCGCTGGTGTGAAGGGCATAAGACTGAGAGAGGGGGATGAAGTCATTGCGATGGATATTATCCTAAAGAATGCTACGTTGCTTACGATTACAGAGAACGGATACGGTAAAAGAACGTCCATAGAAGAATATCGCAAGCAAAAAAGAGGTGGCAGGGGCATCATCAACATTAAGACGAGCGAGAGAAATGGCTCTGCCGTTGACATTCTGGAGGTTCGAGAGAATGATGAGACCATGATCACAACATCAGGCGGCTTCGTCATCAGAGCACCAGTCAAAGATGTAAGAATCCAGGGCAGAAGCACCCAGGGCGTGAGACTAATGCGACTCGACAAGGGCGACAAAGTGGTCGCAGTAGCGAAAGTCGTGGAATAAGTTTTTGATTGTTAGAGAGATTATCTTGGTTTATTTTCCCGTTTTCACTTTATTCTTCTATTTTTGGGGGATCTTTTACAACTTGAGCCTTAATACCGTAATCGGACAAGAATCTTGATTTCCACCCTTTATAAATATCAACATCTTCAGTATATCTGACCTCTAAAGTGAATCTCCTTCCATCACTATTTTCTGCCATAGCATTTTCTTCTCCCATCACGTATGTAATATTAATAGGCTCTAAAGCAGATACATCGTCAATAAGTTCTTTGGTAATCGGATGAATAACTTCTATAAACACATATGGCCCAATTCTTAGATCTAATTTACTATTTGATTCAAACCTCTCTTTTGTGGTAAAAGTTAATAAAATAGGCATTTCGACAGCAGGACCTCCCGCTGATACAGGAATAGGGTATCTGGAGCCTTCAATATTCAATATCGCATCAATCTTTCGCACACCCATACCCCCCAAGTCTTCTCCCATTATTGTCTCAAAATCTTTACCCACATCTTTTTGCAGTACAAAAGCGTCATCATCCGCAGTTCCGCTATTGTAAACTTCTGATAAACCCACTATAGTCAAACAAGTTTCATAATTTTCGTTATTGAGTACATATAATCTTACAACTGACCCATAAACAACACTGGCTTTTGGAGGTTGATATTCGTAAGCATGGTATGTCGACCAAGTTAATACGCCACTAAAGACAAACAACCCAAAGGCATATGCTCCAGTTGTAAATATCGCTGACGCAACTAGATCAATTAT
>JBHPDI010000018.1:0-20352 GCA_042577985.1 Halobacteriota archaeon
CCGATGCACCGACATCCATTCCAAGAGGAGAGGATGCGGAGATATCTTTCGATGTCGCAAATAGCAGATTACGTGATGTCACTGGTGTCAGAGTAATTCCAGTCAATGACTTAAGAATGAGACCTTCGGAGGTTTTCATAGGAACGATGGAGACCGATGACGTGTTCTCAGCCAGATTTGAAATTGATACGAGCGATCTGCCAGTAGGGCGCACAGACGTGAGCTTCAAAGTGGTATTCAAAGACGGCGATAGATCCTACGAATCAAATGATTACACTGTTTCTGTTAGAGTGGTAGAAATGCAGAGTAGTTCTTCTGCTTCTTATCAAATCGTAATACTTTTCGTCTTCGTTGCTCTTGTTATCGGCGGATATTACGTATATCGACGTAGGCGGAGTAAGGTCTAATGATCCGCGTCGTAAACTTGGAGAAAATATACAAGATGGGAGAAGTAGAGGTACATGCACTCAGAGGAGTCAGCCTAGATATACCTGATGGAGATTACATATCCATAGAAGGACCCTCCGGCTCAGGAAAATCAACCCTATTAAACCTGATCGGCTGTCTGGATCGTCCTACCAGCGGAAACGTCTTTATCGATGGTGTCGATACTTCAAAGCTTAACGATACAGAGTTGGCCAAAATCAGGAGGGAGAAAATAGGATTTATCTTTCAGATGTTCAATCTGATTCCGACTCTTAACGCGATAGAGAACGTCTCTCTCCCGATGATGTTTTTTGGAGCTTCGCGTGGGAAAAGAATTAAAAGGGCAAAAGAGCTACTAAAAATCGTTGATCTGTCAGATAGAGGTGACCACAAACCCTCGGAACTCAGCGGAGGAGAACAGCAAAGAGTTGCCATCGCGAGAGCGCTTGCAAACGATCCGCCAGTAATCTTTGGCGATGAGCCAACCGGAAATCTGGATACAGAGGCAGGTAAGGGTGTCATGAACTTTCTTGAAAAACTAAACAAAAAAGGTGAGACGCTCATAATTGTAACCCATGATCCAGAGATTGCAGCGAGAGCAAATAGAACTATCAGAATGCGCGATGGTGCCCTGAAGGCATAAAAGTAATCCAGAAGGCATCAAAATGTTATACGATAGCTTTCTCTTGGCATATAGGAACATAAAGGAGCGTAAGTTCCGTTCATTTTTAACCCTATTGGGCATCGCAGTAGGGATAGCTGCAATAATCTCTCTGATAGCGGTGGGCTATGGCATGCAGTACTCGATAACAGAGGAGCTTGTAGGGATGGCGGATATCATAACTGTAATGCCCGGACGGCAGGTAATACCTGGACTGGGCGGCTGGGCAGAACCCATTACAGACAGAGATATTGTGGATATAGAAAGGATAGGTGGTGTAGATAGTGTGGGACGTTGGATGTATGGAACCGCCCAAGTCGAATACAGAAAAGAGCGCACCCCGGTCACGATAATATCCGGCGAAACAAGCGACCTGGAAGAAATGTATGAAGTGTATGCTGAATTCGAAGAAGGACGATGGATACGTGAGGGTGACTACCGGGGATGCACCATCGGATATAACGTTGCACATGAATATTTCGATGAAGACATCGGTATTGGCGATCGCCTAACAATTAACGGAGAGAAGTTCGTGGTGGTCGGAGTCCTTGAAAAAGCCGGAGCGATGGCTTCTCAAGACCTTGACCCCAACATATTTCTAACCATAAGGGCTGCCCAGGAGGTCTTGGGAACCAAGGACATATATATGCTGACGGTGCGAATTAGCGATATCGACAGGGCTGATGACATCGCCGAGGAGATTGTAGAAAAACTAGATGAAAACCATAATATAGAAGACTTCGCCCAAGCGCTGACAATGGGTTCGTTTATAGAGCAGCTAGGAATGGTCTTCTTGATCCTCCAAGCCGTTCTCGTTGGAATTGCCTCCATTGCACTGATCGTAGGCTCCATAGGCATAATGAACGCCATGCTAATGTCTGTGATGGAAAGAACCCATGAGATAGGGATCATGAAAGCGATCGGAGCCACTAATTCGAACATCATTTTGATATTTTTGACCGAGGCGGGGATGATCAGTCTGATTGGCGGCATATTGGGATATATATTGGGAACAATTACTTCCACGCTGGTAAGCATCGGCGTTAGTTTTTATATCGGAATGGAGATGCCAGCAATCATTACCCCAACATTAGCGATCGGAAGTTTGTCTGTCGCTTTCTTTGTGGGGGTCATATCGGGTTTATATCCGGCCAGAAGGGCAGCAAAAATGAGTCCTGTCGAGGCTGTGAGATATGGATAGTTTGCTTGAGAAATATACTGGCATGATTGACCATGAATTGAGATGCCATTTTAAAACCATCTTAGAAGCGGAAGCATATCATCCATTTATTGGAGATGTTTTCGCTCATTTAGAAGAATTTCTGCTTAGGAAAGGAAAGAGAATAGCCTCATGTAGCACTTTGATGACCTATAAGGGATATACCGGAAACATAGAAGAAATACTCGATGTTTGCGTGAGCATCGAGCTGTACCGCCATGGAATCCTGATCCATGATGATTTAGTGGACAGAGACGAGCAGAGAAGGGGTGGGAAAGCTTTTCATAAACTCTTCATGTATGATGACAGATTTGGTGAAAGCCTAGCAGTCTTCTATGGGAATATCCTTTTCAGCCAAGCCATGGGGACATTATTTGAGTCCAACTTTGATGTAAAGCTTATTAATAAAGTAATTCAGCTCTTTCTGGAGGATTATGAAGCAGTCAACGAAAGTCAGACGCTTGACCTGCTTTTTGAATACAAGGAACCTACTGTAACGGAGTGGTATGTAATGGCTTCGAAAAGAGCTGCCTCACTGTTCAGGGCTAGTATGTTAACAGGTGCTATCCTAGGGGGGGCATCTGCACAAGATATTAAGATATTAGGGGAGGCAGCTATGCACATCGGTTATTCGTTTGACATCCAAGATGACATCATTGGCACCTTCGCGTCAGAAGAGCAGTATGGAAGAGCAACGGGCGGAGATATTCTCCGGGGGAAAAAGCCATTGCACGTAATTTATGCTTACCAACTGTCTAATAGGGATGTTCAGTATGAGCTGAGAAATATTATCGGAGATAGGGAAGCAGGTGAAGAGGAGATAAACAAGACAAGAGAAATAATAAAAGGATGCGGTGCTCTGGCTAAGACAAAAGAGGTATCAAGAGATCATGCTAATAAAGCAATTAATCTGATAAACAAGACATCCTTGACAGCCGAATCCAAAAAATTTTTCAAAGATTTAATCAACTTTGTGTCAGAGAGCTTGGATTGGTATAAATGAGTCAATCCGGTAGTACAAGTATACAATTGCTAGTTTTTATGACCGATATCTCATCTCCACTTTTTGCTCTCAAAAATGCTGGTCTTGGTAGGATTATTGGCTTATATGTATCTGGATCGAGCACTTGAATATCGTCATCTTGCACCATGGTTAGGATGGTAGTCTTGGCATCACTTCTATGACATAAAAGGTCAGCTCCGACCACATCTCTCGCATCTGATTTAAATATTGTACCCGTCTTTAAGTTCGTCCCAGTAATCCTTTTCCCCATACTAGTAATATCAATTATATGCTGGTCTCCAATAGAGATTATGTCTCCAACCATGAATTGGGGCAATCGAACAGCAACTGATACACGATAAAGATCTTTTCCTTCTTTTTGCCCAACCAATTTTGCTGCCCTAGAAAAATTACCACCAAATTTCTCTATAATCGCCTTAGCTATCTGCTCGCCAGCATAGGTGGGCACAACATAGATGTCGATGCCTTCCCTTAACTCTTTTATGTACGAGATGAAGGTAATCTTATCTCTTTTTGGAAGTCTATTGATCACATTGGCTGCGATATCCTTGCACTTTTGTCTTTCATCTGCCGTAGGAAATCGATTTTCCGCCCTGAGCTGAACTATAGCCTCATAGTATCCTCCCGCAATTAGCCTACACCTATCACATGATTTTCTATCAATCCGAACGTCTACATCAACATCTTTAGAAACATTCATGCCCTTTACCGTGGCACCAACATGCACATGCACCCTCATATTCTCACCCAATGTTTCGGGTGCAAAAGAAATATGGACGTCTTCAGCTGCTGGGTTGATATTTAACTGAGATCTAACGGTAGCTGTTGATATGCTAAGATTATCGCACGTAACCCACTTCTTACCATCCTGCAAAAACGATCCGCATGTTGTGCAAACCTTTGCCACCAAGAGGGGTGGGCATTCCACCAGATCAAATCTATCCAAGAAACATTGTGCACAGAGCCCATTATCGAGCTCATTATCTGATCTCCGGCCGCAATTTGGGCAGAAAAGATATGAAGTCATTATGGCATCCGCACCATTTGAGCATGTTGTACTCCACTTATGGTGCTAACGTTGTCTTGATCGATAACTCCACTTTTAACACCACAGGATATCGCCTTTTCTCCCAATAAATTAGCGATGGTGGCTTTTTGAAGTGCATCTATAACTTCTGTCTCAGTAGCAGATTCGCCCTTGTAGAATCCCTTTGAAACATGAATCGTCAGCTCGCCCTCTCTGAACGTTTTTCCTATGAGCTTTCTGTCGCATGCTGCAACCATTATTTCCGATTCAATGTTATAAATTTTTAGATACATCATTCTTTTGCTATTCTAATAAATCCTAATTTCGGCTCGAAAACATCACCCTGCTGCTTTAACTTGGCTATTAATTCCTCTGCTTTACTCCTCTCAATCCCGCTCTCCTCTGCCTTATCGTAGACGTCTTCTTTTGAGGGTGCACCACCATGCTCGCGCCCAAGCTCCCGTATTATATCCTTAAGCACCTTGATCTTATCTCGCTGGCTTTTAGTTATGCCGACTGCTATGACGTCGACGTCGAACAACCCTGTCTCGCGATCGATGCCAACTTGTCTTAGACAGGACTCGGTAATGCGTATAACACGATCTGCGTCTTCTTCAAGGATTTTGTCACTCAGTCTCATTCTTGCAGAAGCCTCGGCAAGTCTCACTAAGCCCTCCAAGGAGCGGGCAGTAACTGGAACCGGACCATCATCGCCTTGTTTTCGCGTCCCAAGATAGAAGTCTCTCAATCTTTTCCTAGCCCCATCGCTCATTATCGGGTATATTCGCTTGGCGTAGCCGATATATTTGCGCAGCAGTTCTGGTTCAGTCGCAGGTTTGACTGTCTCCATGGCAGATTCTACTTCTTCTTTCGTTATTTTTCCAGAGGAAAAGTACTTTACATGTGCCGATAACTCTCCTGCATAGTGTGCTGTTAATATATGGTCCGCAATTTTCGCATCCAATTCTGCGTTTGGCTCATCCATGACAGGGAAAATCAGATCGAACCTAGATAAAAGCGCAGGAGGCATATTGATCTGGCTTGCTATTGGCTCATATTTATCAAATCTACCATATTTTGGATTTGCAGCACCGAGCAAAGCGCACCTTGATCGCAATGATGCCACAACGCCTGCTTTGGCTATGCTAATCGTCTGCTGTTCCATTGCTTCATGCAAAGCACTACGGTCTTCTGACCTCATCTTGTCTATTTCGTCGACTGCGACGATTCCTTTATCCGCCAGCACAAGGGCACCTGCTTCAAGGGTCCACCTACCTTCGCCGAACTCATCTTTTACCGCCGCTGCTGTTAGACCTGCAGCGCTCGTACCCTTCCCACTGGTATAGATCCCTCTGGGCGCTAGCTTAGTCACATATCTGAGCAATTGTGATTTGGCTGTGCCAGGGTCTCCCACTAGCAGAAGATGAACGTCTCCCCTTATTCGAGTGCCATCAGGCAACGATTTTGTGATGCCAGAAAATAACTGAAGTGCCATCGCTTCCTTGATGTCCTCATATCCGAATATGGATGGTGCTATTGAGTTGATCATGATTTCAAAAATGTTCGGACTTTCTGACAGCTCAAGAATGGCCTTTTCATCCTCTCCGGAAATTTTCAGAGCCTCAAACTCTTGTTCTTGAATCTCAATGGAGATACCTTCTAAATAGACGTCAAAAAAAGTGCTCTTTCCTGTTGGAGTGGTTCTCTGGTATGAATGAAGGATGCCAGTCACGACCACCCTGTCCCCCGGAACTACCTGTCCAGTCAGGTCATCCTCTATGTTTACATCTATGGTCTGTGGTTGTTCCCCCCCTCGCAGCTCCTCCGGAGATTCTTGGATCTGAAGTTTTTGTGCATCTATAAAAGAAGAATCGTTAAATACGAGTTTGAATGGACCTTTTCTCTTGCATTCCTTACATTCATAGGGTTCCCTAAACTTAACTTCATTTTGTAAGATAAGAGTAATACCGTCACATTGTACGCAATGGAATGCAGCTTCAGTGACCTTAGGGCGCACAGAAGTGGCTTTGCGAACTATACCCTCTATAGAAGCCAACTTTGAGATATTATCGCTTCTCAGATTACGGATATATATTCTTTCGGGAACCTTGATTACTCTTACATGTACTCTATCAAGCGATACATCAATGGGGAGGTCGATGATCCTCAAAGCCTCTTCTGCAGCTTGCAGTACATCATGAGGTCTCTCTAAAAAAGAATCAGCTAAATCGACGTCATATCTCTCGATATCCGGGAACTCAACGATCAAGCTACGTTCATCTGGGTAGGAGTTCGCTAATTGAAGGATTTGCTGCTTGTAATACTGCTTTAAGAATTCCTCCCATTTTGAAACTGGCATATTGAATTATATGGTTCAAAAACATAAGAAGTTTGCTCTGTTCATAACAAACCAAGACCTTTTAGATCTTTGGAGACCTTTTTCACCGCAGCTTCGATGTCTTCTGGTTTTTTTCCACCCGTGATGACCAACTTGCCAGACCCAAATATCAATACTACCACCTTGGGCTCTTTTATTCTGTAAACCAATCCAGGAAACTGCTCAGGCTCATATTCGATGTTCTCTAAACCAAGTCCGACGGCTATCGCATTTAAGTTAAGCTCAGACTTCAGATCAGCAGATGCAACGATGTTCTGGACAATTATCTGGGGCTCTCCTACGACATCAATACCAAGCTCCCCCAGCTTTCCAAAGACTATCTGCAAACTTTCTCCAACATTATCGATACTTTTGGCTCCGGTGCAAACGATCTTTCCAGATCGAAAAATAAGCGCAGCTGCCTTAGGATCTTTGGTTCGATAAACTAGACCGGGAAATTGTTCTGGATCATAATCGGCGCCCTCCAACACTTGCGAGATCTCCACAAGGTCTATTTCCACCCCTATCGCCGTAGATGCCACAACATTTTCTATTTTGATTGACTTCACCAATTTATAACACCCAGCATATATAATGGACAGGGGTTTATAAAAGTTGGTTATTCTGTCCACAACTGAGCATCGATCACATAATTCCTGCCTGTCCGTTTAATCTGTGGAAAATGCATAAGCTCTTCTACCGTAAATCCAACCCTCTTTGCAAGATATCTTGTTTTAAGATCTTTCCATTTGATTATGTGTGCTCTCATTGGCTTACCTTTCCCGTATCTCAGTTCAACGGCTAAGATTCCTTTTCTACCGGATCTACGGAGAAAATCGTCTATGCGCTCTATTTGATCGCTGCCAAAATGTTGAGTGAAATAGAGTGCGCCTGTCTTGTTTGAAATGCTTTTGCACTCAATCCCAAGATAGTAATCATCTTGCGAGGAGTCTACGAGCACATCAAGTACTTGCGAGGAAAATCTATGCTGTTTGATCCTATATGCGATAGCATCTGTCTGGCTCTGTTCAAAAAATTTATTGAACGACCTCACGATATCACGTTCAAATTTTGTCATTTATTTTTACCCAACAAGAGGATATATCGTTCGTGATACAATACCTAATTGGTGTAAATTTGATAAGAGTAAGCGATCTAAGATTATACTTGTCGTGCCCACGCCAAATCTATTTCATCTCTAGGGGGCACGAGTTAAAGATAGATAGAGTTGAGTATGTAGAGCACTTATTACTTAGAGGACTTGCATTCCAATTTCCTATGTTAGTCAAAGAGGATCGGCTATGCGAATTGGGGGCATGGCTAGATAAAATTGCAGATGAACTTACGCGGAGCATACCTAAGAAAAAAATAGATAAAGCAATGTCAAGAATTGATATCGATAAGATCTCTACTGGTCTATCAAGATATTTGGAGGATATGGGTAAAATGTGTTTGCTTGAGAGAATTATGCCTTGGAAGGTGGAGCGTCAAATGGACTCAAATCATCTTGGAATGGCAGGACGTCCGGATAAATTAATCCAAATCGATGGGGAGATTGTTCCGTCACTCATAAAAACTGGTTATAAGCCTGGATACAGTGTCTGGGGATATGACAGGCTACAGCTAACTGCATACGCGATGTTGGTCGAAGAGGAATTTGGAGTTGGCGTTAACCATGGTTTTGTTGAATACGTTCGATTTGGAGAGTTTCGAGATGCCAAAATAAAACGTTGGGACCGTAAGAAGGTCTTGCTAATCCTGGATAGGATCAGGAAAATAAGAGAGGGAGTGCTCCCGGGTAAGTCAAAAAGGGCGCCTTGTGACCATTGTGGATTTGTTGACATGTGCAATACGAGAAAGTCGTTGCTTTCTAAATTCTTTGGTGAGTAGTATGACGCAGATTGAAGGTGCTAAATCAGGCGAGATCACAAGAGAAATGGCCGATGTTGCTCTTCATGAGAATGTTGCGGCTGAGGTCCTACGTAAGTGCATCGCTAGTGGTGAGACCGTTATCATGAAAAGTCATAACTGCAAGCCGTTGGGGATAGGTAAGGGACTGCTAACGAAGGTCAATGTGAATATAGGCACTTCATCGGTTGCGATCGATCCTGATGCTGAGGTCAGGAAGGCTATGATTGCTGTTGAGCATGGAGCAGATACCATATCTGATCTGTCAATGGGTGGCGATATAGACGAGATCCGGAGGCTAATTTTCCATTCTGTCTCCGTTCCATTAACGACCGTGCCGATTTACCAGACAGCTGCTGAGAATGGATCATTTCATGAAATAGACCAAGAAGATCTAATCAGGAACATAAAAAAGCAAGTTCAACAGGGCGTTAGTTCAGTAGTTATACATGCAGGTTTCACTTGGGACACACTTACCTCATTGAAAAAAGCATCTCGTACTATGGGAATGGTCTCAAAAGGAGGATCATTTACGGCAGCATGGATGATAGCGCACAAGAAGGAGAATCCTTTTTTGGAGCGATATGATGAGATCCTAGAAATACTTCTAAAAAGAGATGTCGTTCTTTCTTTGGGCAATGCCATGCGAAGTGGATGCGTTCATGATGTGAGCGATAAACCACAGCTATCAGAGATCCAGAAGAATTCAGAGCTAGCAAGACGTGCCAATGATATGGGTGTGCAGACGATTGTAGAAGGTATGGGCGGTCACGTTCCTGCAAAAGAGATCGTTAAATACGTTAAATACCATAAAGAGGTCTCTGGTAATAGACCTCTATTTGTTTCTGGTCCTCTCCCCACAGACATAGCAGTTGGATATGATCATATAGCTGCCTGTGTTGGCGCTAGCATTGCCAGTGGAGCAGGTGCAGATTATCTTTGTGCCATAACTCCGTCTGAGCATCTCGCTCTTCCCACCATAGAGCATGTTCGTGAAGGCACGATCGCTTTTCGCATTGCTGCCCATGTCGGAGACTCGATGAAATATGGTCTCTCTGACCGCGACTTCAACTTGGCTAGGATGCGACGTCACCGCAACTGGGATGGTCAGTTCAAATTTGCCCTTGATGGAAAGAGGGCAAGACAAATCCATTCACCCGGGGACACATGCACGATGTGCGGAGATTTTTGTGCCCTAAAGATCATGGAGCAGTATCTTAGCAGTTGAGTACCAAGATGAGTACTAAGAAATATTAATTTAATATATTTTTAAGTTATACTGAGCTATACTGAGATAAGTTGCATATTCTAAAACTGTGTCAATGGTAAAAATTTACGAAATCATTCATAATACCTTATAATACTCTGAAAGCTGCATAAAATAGCCCCTATGGCTTATTCATCTGCCACCATATCAGACAATCAGAGAGTTTAAGTGATTGTCATGATAGCAGATTTTGAATAAATTTTTTAATAAACTTTAGAATGCGTGATTTAAAAGCAACGAAAATCATTAATAGATGTTATCGAAAAATCTTTGATTTGAACTTGGAGCCGATGTACTTAACCGCTTCGCCTTTGATCTTATCTTCGATATCAGGCTCATGGTCGCTACCTGGTTCAGGGAACTCTTCGATTTCATCAGGCTCACTAGATTCCTCCTCTGATACCATATCTTGTTCTAACCCCGTGGCAGAATCTATGGTAGACTGAATAGAAGATTGAATAGGATCCTGTATCGAAGACTGAATCTCTGATGTAAAATCACTTTTGATCTTCTCTAACTCCTTTTCGGCCTTATTGACCTCACCAAGAGCTTTCCCCACATCTTTGGCGATGCTAGGAAGTTTGCTACTACCAAATATAAGTGCAGCTACACCCAGGATTATCATCAATTCTGTTGTTCCTATCATCACATCACCATTAATAGATAATGATCTTTTATCTATTTAAAATATACGTGATTGCTCATGTCTTTTCAATGCATTCTCGGCAGTCTTCCACGAATGGCGCACAAAAGATGGCAAAGAATGGTGCTCTTGGATCCAATCATCTAGAAAACACCTTGTGCGAATATCAGATGGATAACCAGAACCGATATTTTTTTCCAAGAGAAGTTCTAGCTCACGTACAGTTTCATCCCGCCTTACTTTTGCGATAATTGAAGCTGCAGAAACAATCGGATATTTCACGTCTGCATTGTGTTCTGAAACGATCTTGATGCTTTTGTCATACCCGTCCTGCACGTTCTTTGCAAATCTATCAGCTTTCACATCAGCCGCATCTAAGAAAGCTTTGTCTGGTTTTAGCTGTTTGAGTACTTTCACGTAGCTTTCTACAATGATTTCGTTCATAGTTATTCTCTTACGAAGAGCATCGATTTCACTAGAGGAAACTTCAAATGTATAACAAATTCCAACTTCTCTGATCTTACTCGCCAAAAACTCTCGTTTTTTTGGTGAAATGGCTTTAGAGTCTCTAACTCCCATTCTTTCCAACATTGGAAGCATATCCTCTTCTACCATGACCCCTGCAACGATCATGGGTCCTATTACTGGCCCTTTGCCCGCCTCATCAACTCCAGCAATTTTCATTTATTTTTTCCCTATAATTATCTTTTTTAACTCATCAACGTGCTCAGCGGTGGTTATAGCCACAATCAGATCGTGAGCTTCCGTCACAGTTTCGCCCTTTGGAAAAATCAAGTGACCATGTCTAATAATTGCTGTAAAAATACAGTCATCTGGTAGACTAAGGTCTTTTATTGTCCTATCGATCGCAGGTGAGTCTTCTTTTACATGAAGCTCCACCAACTCCACATTACCCTCTTTTAGGGTCAAAAGCGTTGTTAATTCCCCAGAAGTAACGGCGTTCTTTATGATCATCGACACAGCTGTTACAGAACTAATCGCAACATCGATTCCTAACCCCTCAAAAACGGATTCGTTCTTTGGTTCATTAACCCTCGCTATGGTAAGAGGGACGTCAAAGTTCTTTTTAGCCATTTGACAAGAGACGAGATTCACCTTGTCCTCTCCAGTTACAGCGACAAATACGTCTGCTTTTTTCACGCCAACATCCTCTAGATCTTTTGCATCCGTTCCATCGCCATGGATAATTAAAATGTCGAGTTTTTCAGCTAAACTCTGACAAATATCTCTGTCGGATTCGATCAGTGCGACTTCTTCCCCCTCTTTCGAAAGTGTCCTTGCGAGAAAATGACCTATTTTTCCTCCACCAACTATTACAATATACATGGTTAGGTATCCCTATTTAATTAAGATCGCTTAACTATGTTGGCTAGTAGTATCAGTACTGGAAATACTTCAAGCCTACCCATCCACATGACAAGGATCAAGGTGATCTTTTCACAGAGCATCATACCGGGAGTGGTTAATCCAACAGACAATCCGACATTGCCCTGTGCAGATGCGATTTCGAAGAATGAGTTTGCCATGGAATGACCTTGTGCCATAAATACTGTTGCCCCTAGTGTGAGTATGAATAGATAAACAAATGCGTATAATCCGACCATCATTATCTCTTCTTCTTTTATGACCATTCTACCGACTTTAAGTGGAACGATAGCGGATCCTGGTAAGAAATATTTTTTCACCAACCATATAATCGATCCTAAAAGTATGACACACCTAATGAGCTTTAAAGCGGAGGCAGTGGAGCCATAGCCACCACCCATAATCATTGGAATGGTAATCAATATTTTTGAGAAGTCACTCCATTGCGCCATATTTTTTGCATTTGTAAATCCCGTACCAGTTAGCGCAGAGATCACGTTGAATGATGCTATCCTAAAGTTTTGTAGTTCTAATGTGAGTAAGATCGTCAACACAAATGCCGTCAAAAACATCAATATGATCTCTGGACTTCGGATAAGCTCACGGAAGTTTAGCTCGATCAATTTTTTATGAAGGGCGAAACTGATTGCGCCAAATACCATAATTGGGATTAACATAAGCTCTGCAGCAACGCTATCATAGGATGCAATGCTTAAGTTTTTTATCGAGAAACCACCTGTCGCTAATCCAGTCATGGTGTGGTTTATGGAATCCCATAAAGGCATGCCTAAAACCCAAAGCAACATTATTCCTATGAAAGTGTAAGCGACGTAGATTTTCCATATCCAACGCGCTGTATTGATTATGCTTGGTTCGATTCTTTCTGCCCGCCCCTCTGCCGTATATAATCCTCTTGCAGCCCCACCAACACCATGAATCATTATCGCTATGAACAGGACTATAACTCCTACACCACCTATCCACTGCGTCAAGCTACGCCAGAACAAAATGGATTGGTATCCAGATGCCAACCATTCAATTCCTGTTGGGGATGAAAACATTGTCAAGCCTGTTCCTGTAAATCCGGACATACCCTCGAACAATGCATCTGCTAATGGTAGAACTCCGCATAACTTATAAGGCAAGGCACCAAAAGTCGCCAGAGTGATCCAAGTGAGTGCAGAAATCACCATTGCTCTTCGAAGGTTCAATTCTTCCGGCGATGTAACTTTTCTTAGGATGTAGCCTACCAACAAAGAGATCATAGAAACAGTCACAAAAGATATGATCACATAGAATCCGTCTTTAAAATATAGAGCTACAAGTATAGGGATGGCTACAAGCACGCCAAAAAGCTGCAACATTAATCCGATATAATGTAAAGTAGTCCCCAGATCTCCTTTTATCATTAGATCCTCCTTCAATGAGGATATTTCACCTACTTAAAATGTTCTTGACTTTATCAGAGATGCCAGCTAGGTTTACCACGACTGCAACATCACCTTCTTGGATTATCGTATCTATAGAAGGGATCGAAGTCTTTTTATCTCTGATAATTGCTGCTATAATGGACTCTTTTGGCAAATTTAGGTCTTTGAGCGCTTTGCCAACGGCTGAGCCCTTGACATGTATCTCAATGACCTCAATGTTTCCACCATTTACCGTCAGGATCGTAATCAAGTCAGGATGCATAACTGCATTTCTGAGATGGGCTGCTGCTATTGTTGTAGGACATACGATAGCATCTATCTCGAGTTCCTTGAAGAGACTTTCTCTTTTTGGGTCATTTACCCTAGCTACGACTCTAGGTACTTTAAACACTTGCTTTGCGATCTGACAAGCCATCAAATTCGTGTTGTCATCCTCTGTCGTTGCAATAAAAACATCAGCTTTATCTATTCCTGCCTTTTCCAGAACGTCTTGATCTGTCCCATCTCCTTCGATGGTTAGCCCATCAAAACTTTGGTCGAGATCTTCAAATTTCGTCAAATCTTTTTCCAAGACGACGACGTTATCTTCGTTCGATGATAATAATTGGGCAAGACGACTTCCTATCTTTCCACATCCAACTATTATCGCATACATAGTCTATCCGCCTTTGAATAACAACTATTTATAACAAGGATCTTAGACCTAAAAGTAGCTTTGGATTACGCAGTGCTAACTCTTTCAACAACCCAAATGCTGTAAGCTCCTCGAAGTTAATTCCCATTAGGGAGGAGGCTAGTGAGTCCCATTCAGCGTCACTCAGTTTTAAAAGCCATTCTTTGGCCTTGTATGATTTCTGTAGTGTTGCACCGATGGTTAACATCCAGCGTCTTTCATACTCATTTAGGAATTCAACGGAAGAATCTCCTGCTTTTACAGCCATCGATGCAACTTCGCCGGCAATCTCTCCCGATTTCATCGCATGAATAATTCCTCCGCCCGTAAGAGAGTCAGACATCCTAGCCGCATCACCCACGAGCATTAGTCCGTTTGTAGTAGTCTTGGTTGGAACGGTGACAGGCACTCCTCCCGCGATCATTTCAATGGTTTTTCCTTCTGGGTATTTTCTCTCTACGAAACGTTTTAGATAATCAATAGGATGTAACTTTGTTCTGCTTCCAGATATTCCAAGTCCGACATTTGCCTCTTTTTTCCCTTTGGGAAAAACCCATGCATACCCACCAGGTGCAATTTGGTTACCGATATAAAACTCACAATAGTCTGAATCAATGTCAATGTCAGTCATCAGAAATTGAGCGCAGGTTTCGATTTCCTTTGGTTTAAGGTTCGTGTTGATGCCTGCCCACCTTCCTACTTTGCTTTCAACGCCATCCGCACCAATCACGATGTCAGCATGAATATCCGACGAATCTCCGAGATGTTCTGCTTTGACACCTCTTATGAATCCGTCCTCTTTAATCAAAGCAATTGCTCGCGTTCTTACCATTACTTCTGCGCCTGCTTTTGCTGCCCGCTTTGCAAGCTCTCGATCAAATATCTTTCTTTCGAGAACATAGCCCACTTCTGGACCGAACTCTGACATCTCGATCTTTATGCCTCCAGGAGAGTATATCCGCGCTCCTTTGACGTCAGCAGCAATCCAACGCTTATCAGGCTTTATAAATTGCTTTAATCCTTCTTTGCCAACCCCTTCTGCGCATCTAACTGGATTACCGATTTCTGACCTTTTTTCTATTAAGAGTGTTTCTAAATCATGTTCGGCGGCAGTCTTTGCCGCTATAGATCCTGCTGGACCGGCACCAACTATGATTACGTCATAGTGATCTCTCATTTTACCCCCCCAAGTGCGCCAACTGGACATATCTTAGCGCAAACGCTGCAATCGTTGCAATCTTCATTGATCTCAACCCATTTATCGATAAGCTCGATTGCGTCCATAGGGCAGACAGCAACGCATGTCCCACAGTATAAGCATTTATGTTTATTGACAATCACATCTCCGAGTACATCACGTCGATATTTAAGTTTTTTGAAGAATACGGCTTTACACAAAAAGTTGAGTACAATGAAATCAAATAGAAGATTGAATCACGCTCTTCTTAATGAGCCAGAGCCATTTAACGAGCGCATAATTCAACACTCCAATGAACAACTATTACACTATTTCAAAATTTTCTGGTGAGATATAATCGCCAAACTGCTCTTTTGCTTTGACAAGTCGTTCTTTTTGTTCATCCAATACATAAAAAAGTTCCTTTGGTGCATCAGAGACATTTGCCTCCAAAAATTCTTTCACTCGCTTTATTTTTAATAAATTCTCTGGCACACGTATGGTAAACTGTTTTATATTTTCTTCTTTTGTATAGTCCTTACATAAAAGTTGCTTAAATAAAGGCACTAAATCTTCATAAAGTGGGATAAGTCCAGTTGGTGTCTCTCTTGCTTTGACATCGTTGTTGACACGCAGTTCCATCCATTTTATCCAAACATATTTATCTCTACGAGTATTCAAGTACTCCCCTGTTTTTAAGTCACGTAAGAAATAATTCACACCAAACACAAATGGAACTTCATTTAATTTTTTACCGAATTCTAAATAATTCTTTATATATTGACCTAATGGTATTGAAACAAAATCTCGTATACTCATAACGTTTATTTCATGTTTTCCCTCCTCTTCAACAGTGGCAAAAGTTGTTTCTGTCTCTAATGCAGCACCATAGGCAAGTATACCATGTGCCCAGTTGAACCCCTGTTGAACAGGGACATAACCCCTATAATCTCTTCCGCCAAACATTATTCCACCTAATTTTACACCTTTGGGATTTTCTAATTCAGGGTCACAGTTTGGCAATACTTTAAGTGAGACAGCATACCTTGCATTTTTATGTGATGGCAATATTTTCTCACTATTTTCATCTGTTTTACCTTCCCACCACTGCCCACTATAATTTATCCCTTCCTTAGGAAGCTCACAACCCATACCTAACCACCAAGGTTTTGCATCTTTAATTAAAACATTAGAAAAAATAATATCACCAGGTTGAGTCAAAATCTGATAAATCAATGGGTCATCTTCAAGATTAACATTTTGAATAATCCCAAAAATCCCACATTCAACATTTACCGCACGACATTTACCATCAATGTTTTTCACATATGCTAAATCATCTGCAAGTATTGTTTCACCGGGAAGCATTGCAGTAGATGTTTTACCAGAAGCAGAAGGAAATGCTCCTGCAAAATATGTCTTTCTTCCATTTTTTCCTTTTACACCTAGTATCATAAAATGTTCCGCCAGCCATCCTTCTTTATGAGCTTTACGAATAGCTAATCTTAAAGCATGTTTCTTAAAACCAATTGAGTTGCCTGCGTATTGTGTATTGATACTATAAACTGTGTTAGTTGTGTGATCTATATATATGCGTTTTTTATCATATTCAACACTTACCATATTTTCATTTAACTTACCTGCAGAGTGTAAAGTTTTAAAAAAATCTGTATCTTTCGAAATTTTACAAAATGTTTGGTATCCTCTTCTATAAAGTAAATCTACTGAATGTGAAACATACCAAGAATCAGTACATTCCATACATGGTATCGTAAACATAGAATCAGCAGGACCTAAAACAAGAAATCTAACAATCATTGTTTTGTCTTTCATTGAATCTTTATGATACGAAAGAATTTCTTTTAATCCATCCTCTCGATCAATTTGTTTAAGTGCAGGCGGTAAAAAATCTCCTTTTGGAACAAGAAATTTTGTTACTTCACGGTCCCTACCTTGATCTTGTGGTCCATCAAAATGAAAAGTATGCCCAGGTGTTGATAATGCTGCAGATTCTTCACCTGAAGCAATTGCCATATGTTTTATGTATGCTACATCACTGGGTGTGTCACTACAAATAAATACTTTCTTTGGATTACAAAGTTCAATTGATTCTAAAACAAGTTGGTGAACTTTGGTATTTTGTATTTTAGATAATTTTTTAAGCCCTGTCTCATCTAGTTTAGATCCTAGTTGTTCAAGATATTTATTCATCTTCCATCGATTTCTCCCTCTCGATGTGCTACCCACTGCTATAAAAATATTCGCCTTCAGAAATCAAATAAAGAACTCTGGGCCGTTATATGTTTTTGGACACCCTCTTTTGGTAATTCCACTCGCCCATATTGTCCACCGCCTCCAGGATAAAGAATTATCTGCCCACTCCTAAAAGCCATGATTGCATCATATATGGACGGATCCATTGTATCTAGTTGTGTTGTTTTGGCGTCAACTAAAACCTTTACTTCGTTGCCAAACTTTGCCATTAGGGTGTTCCATGAATCTGTCACGGCCTTGGTGTTCAAGCCAGCATTGAGTGCCATGGCGATGACTTCTGTCAGCGGGATCAATTTGAGATATGCTGGTCTATGTGGTGGATGCTTTGGCTTTTCGTAATCTGCAAGCTCATTCACTCTATCTCGAACGCCTTTTTTGATTTTTCCTCCACACGTACATCTCCAGTTATTAATGAGGCACTCATTAAGCTTATAGTGCTTATAGCACCGTATACATGCGCTCTCGTTATATTTCCCTTCCTCGGGCGGAATGCCCACATTCAATAACGGCCCCCTACCCTCTGCATTCAAGATCGCTTTTCTGAGCTCCTCATATGAGATTGACTCCATCTTAAACCTGTTAAACTCTCTTGCAAGACGGATAGGCCATGGACTGTGGGCGTCCGAATTGGTCAGAAATGTCAGATCTTTCAGCTCATCTATTCTGTCAGCATAGTCAGACTCTGCACTCAGCCCCAACTCAATGAAAGATACCTGGGAAGTCATAGAACCATAGCATTCCTTGATACTGTTAAAATAAGCATACATCGCAGTCCATGGCGTGAATGCATGGCAAGGGCCGAACAAAGCACCTACCTCTTTTGCGTACTCAGCGATTTGTTCACCATCCAAACGTATCTTGGGTCGCCCTTCTGAAGCGATATTAACAGAATACTTCGCAAATTTTTCCTGAAGCTCCTCAGCCTTGGAGATCGATGGCAAAATCAAAAGGTGATGAACCCTGTTTGAATCTTCAACCTCGCCAGTCAATACAAAATGCGTATTGCCAGTGGTGAAAGTACCGTCATCTATTCGTTTCAATGCCCTGATTTCATTTAGCCATTTTGGGTGTAAACAATCGCCTGTTCCAATCAGTTCTATGCCCTTCTTTGATGCCCACTTAGTTAACACTGGAAGATTCATCTGGGGCGATGTGGCTGCAGAGTAGTGAGAATGTATGTGTAGGTCTGAGTTGACTTCCATCAGAATCATCCAATATAACTCAGATCCTCCTTTACGGGTGATATTGAAGGTGCTTGTTCCATTTCTCTTAGCTTAGCGATTATCTTCTCCATCTCCTTTGCCCTATCCTCTAGAGCTCCCATGTCGATTTCCATGCTGAGAGCTTGACATAAGCTTCTCAGTACAGCTTGAGCGCTTTTGGGATCCACTAAGTATCCAGATGTTTCGCCCATTATGCAGACGGCGTCTATACCTTTTTGCTCGCCCATACCAAGAAGTAATCCAGAGGCGCCTATTATGCCACCGCCCGGCTCGTCCTCCTCAAAGGATATGCCGTATCCCTTCATCTCATCCACCAATTTTATGTTATTTACTGCGCCCAAAACTCTTGGTTTTTCAACCAAATGCCCTACCCCATAACCTCCTAAAGTGTAAATTCTAGTCACACCATATTTTTGAGCGATATCTAGATAGACCTTAGTCAATTCATAGTGACCGATATTAGTGGTGCTCTGATAATCTCCTAACAGTATTAGAAGATCATATTTACCACCAGAAAATGCATAGACTTCGTTCTTTGCCAGTTCTACCGTACCGTCACTCATAACTAAAACTTGTGGAGGGAAGTGAGAAGAATGTATCTCAATTATCTTGTCGGCTCCTAGCTCTTCTACAATATGTTCTGCAACTAACTTTCCCACATGACCAACGCCTGGTAGACCCTCAATCATTATTGGATTTTTTAAAGTCACATCTTTAATTTGAACAATGCTGGTTTCCACGATCACACCTCTCTTTTTTCATCTGTCTTCTATATCTACCATAGGGATCTTTTGGAGAGAACCTGGGCGGTAGTGGGTTTTTTGTCTCATTCCCACAAATTGGGCAAATTTTTTTGAGGGTATAGATACCACATGCACATTTTCGCATTTTAGATTTCATACCCTGTCCCTATGAAACTTTCCCACACCTTCTGACTTTTCCACTATTTTAATAGCCGCTTCTGCTACCTTTCTAAGTGCAGCTTCAGCTCTTTTGTAATCTGGAGCTGTAACTCGAATTCGATATTTGGGTGCACCAACATAACTTACCTCAATGTCGACCTCTGGTACATCGACTTCAGAGGCGGTCTTCAAGGAATCCTTGATCACGTCAACACCATCAGGTAGTGGACATGTGAGACTGACATAACCAGCGATGTCGACGATAGGGAGTTTCACGTTCTCTCTTGCAACTCTTACAATTATGTCAGCATAATCCTCGCTTATTCCGATATCGGTCAAAACACTGCAACCACCAACCACCACATCCTCAAATGCTGCGTAGAGGCTACCAAATTTTTTTACCAACTTATCGCCGATATCATCATACAACTGATCAAAATCTACTTCTGCTGCCGAAGCGACGAAATGCAGCATTTTTTCCGCTTTCTGCTCATTTTTCCATACATGTATCTTATCACTTCTCTGATGTTGATTCACGTCTTTCAGCGATAAATCGATATGACCTCTAGTGGGAACGACGTTTAGAACTTTGCAAACTATCTTCTGACCCTCTCTAATATGATCACGAATATATTTTATCCAACCAGATGCGACTTCTGAGACATGAATTAACCCCTCTTTATCACCATATTCGTCTAGACCTACAAATGCCCCGAAATCAACCACCTTTTTTAC
>JBHPDI010000019.1:0-18751 GCA_042577985.1 Halobacteriota archaeon
GTATAAGATCTTTGCAGATCCCTATAATACTGCGGGACTGGTCATTGATCCTGGTCTACATGATGGATTCATCTTTGAGGTTCATGATGTCATCAAGGAGAGAAAGATCGAGTTCAATACTCCAGAGGATATCTACGACATGCTTGCATACATTGGCCAGCCAGGCAGATATGTTATAAAGTCAGTCCGCAGGAAGGATGGGATGGTTGCAGCTGTCGCCTCCACGCAGAGACTCAGTCTCATTGCTGGTAAGTATGTGGGAAAAGATGATCCTGTTTGCATAGTAAGAGCACAACATGGTTTACCCGCGGTTGGAGAGGTGCTAGATCCGTTTGCATCCCCATATATAGTTGCAGGTTGGATGCGTGGTAGCCACCGTGGTCCTTTGATGCCGGTATCTGTGAAGCAAGCACATCCAACTAGGTTTGACGGCCCTCCAAGGGTTATAGCATTAGGATTTCAGATTGGAGAAGAAGGCAAGTTGATAGGTCCAGTAGACCTGTTTGAGGACATAGGATTCGATCTTGCGAGGCAAAAAGCTCTTGAGATAGCAGATATACTGAGAGCACAAGGTCCATTTGAGCCCCATCGTCTATCCGCAGAGGAAATGGAGTACACTACACTTCCAAAAGTTGAGGAAAAGCTAGAAAAACATTGGAAAAAGTTAATCTAGCATGCGCATCCGAGATCAAAGTGGATGTATAACTTAGCTAGGTACAATTGTCTTTCGTTACTCATAGTGGATTGAGTTTTCCTGGCAGGTAATCTTTTAGTGATAAGAAAGGAACAGATCTTTTTATTTAGTTGTGACCACCGTTCAGGTTAAGGCATAGGAGAGACGGGGAGGGGTAATCCCTCCTTTTAGTCTGCTATGCTTTTGAGGATATGCCATTCACTTTATGTATTTTATTTTTAGTGCTAGAAAAGTAATTTAAGATAATAAGCATATTACAAATTGATTTTTGATATCACGAGTCGGCTTGGAAAGAAAAGATATTTTAGAAGTAGATTGAAAGTATAATCAATTTATATATGGCAAAGGGCTCGTAGTATAGTCTGGAAAGCACAGGGGCCTCCGGAGCCTCTAGCCCGGGTTCAAATCCCGGCGGGCCCAATGAAAATCTTAATAGGTGCTTATGGGGGTATATGTAGTGCATTTATAGCATAAGAAACTTTATAATCACATCTCTCAAGTTTTAAGGGTACAAAATACTCATGCCGAGGTAGCCAAGTGGCCTAAGGCGTCGGTCTTGAGAACCGATGTTCCATCGGAACGCAGGGGTTCGAATCCCTTCCTCGGCGTAGCCAGATAAGATTTGCTTTGCATAATGGTAATTCCTAAAGTAAAATCCCACAACCAAGTCGATGATTGGGTGGTAAGACGATAGTAATAATCTCCTCCTGGTCGGACTATCTTCTTTTTGTTCTGTTTGAGTTCATCTAAAAGCTTATCAAAAAAGTGTAAGAAAGTTAACATGGATAAATGATTCTAGTTTGTTTCTTGAATCTAAAGCTATCTTGATGGATACAAAGATCCAATTTTCGCTCATAGAATCACCAGCATAAATATTATTATGTATCAATGGTATCTATTTGCCAGAAGTGAATAGCATTAACCATCACAAGGTGTTCATACTGTGAATCAAGGCAAGAGATCTGAAACTAGAAACATATTACTATTCTTCGTAATCGCATATGCTTGGACTTGGTTACTTTGGTTGCCATCAGTTTTGTCACCTACGGGCTATTCAGATCCACTTCTTTTCATTATGTTCCTCGGTGGCGCATACGGACCATTCATCGGATCTTTCTCTCTGACCTTTCTCGAAGAAGGAAAGGAAGGTGTAAAGAATCTAGGACGAAGGTTTTGGAATTTGAAGATAGCAAAATTATGGCTACTAATCAGTTTCGTATTGTTCCCCCTTCTTTACTGTGCAGGCTTCATTATCGCGTTCCTTATTGAAGGGACAACCCCAGTGCTCGTGTGGTTGTCGGATCCTTCAATTTTGCTCTACGTTGTCGCAATATCTTTCTTTGGTGGTGGGTTTGCTGAGGAATTTGGGTGGAGAGGTTATGCTCTAGACCGATTACAGGCAAAGTGGAATGCATTGATTTCAAGCCTGATACTCGGAATGATTTGGGCCTTCTGGCATTTTCCTGTTTGGTATATTGCAGGGGACTCCCATCAAAGTAGTCCATTCTTCTTGTTTGTACTCACTATTGTGTTCTTATCTATATTGTATACATGGGTCTACAATAACGCCGGAGGGAGTATCTTAGTGGCTGTAGTACTCCACACAACCTACAATATCATGACCAAACTGGGCTTGCTATCACCGATGGGCGGTGTGATCTACATCATACTATTCTTTGGGCTAACATTGGTTGTAATTCCTGCTTTCGGATACAAGAAGTTAACTCGACAGCCTAGTATCAATAATCCGATTCACAGACCCTAACCAACCTGAAAGTTGTAAAAAAGTCTAATAAAACAAGGATTGAAACAACCACTCACCAAAAAAGGATTGAAAAAGACCAAAATCGCATATAGTCTAATTACACTATATCTGATTAATTGATGCGATATTGTTATATCGCATTCCTACATACTTTTATGATGTAATACACTATGCCCATTTTTGAGATGCAGTGAATCTCCTCATTAGTTTGATAAACTCTATGATTTACAAATCCTTTGTTTGATTGGGGGTGCCTTAGGTTCAAAAATTTTTCTAATATTTTCATCAGCTGTGGTAATTGTTAGCCCTACCTCGATCTCATCGAATTCTCTCAGCAATTCCAAATCACGTAATACAAGAGGAGATTTCGTCTGGATAGTGACAGGCCACCCACTCTTTAATAAAACTTCGAGACACCTTCTCGTAAGTTCATATTTTTTCTCAAGCGGTTGATAAGGATCACAAACTCCACTTATCCATACCTTACCAACTTGTTTCTTTTTTAACTCACGCCGCAGTAAGCCTGCTGCATTGATTTTAATATCAACAAACTCGCCCCAATCCTCATTGTGATCTGTGAATCTCTTCATAAATCTTGCATAACAATAAGTACAGTCATGTTCACAGCCAATGTAAGGGTTAATTGTGTAATCAAAAACTTTTGATTTCGATAAGATAGTTTTTGCATAAACCTCTTTTACGATCATAATTCAGTCAGATATCCAGTCCTTAAAATCTTCTGGCATTTATTTTATATCCCATTCAGCATTTCCACCTATCGTAGCTCCACTAAAATCAGTACATCCGCCTATTTTGGCCCCCTCAAATATATCATATATAAATATCTCAGCCCCTCTAAACCAAGCATTTCCACCTATCTTGGCCCTTCTAAACCAAGCATTTCTACTTATCTTAGCTACCTCAAAACAAGCATTTCCACCTATCTTGGCTCCTCTAAACCAAGCATTTCCACCTATCTTAGCTTCCCTAAACCAAGCATTTCCATCTATCCGGGCCCCTCCAAACCAAGCATTTCCACCTATCGTAGCATCTCCAAACCAAGCATTTCCACCTATCGTAGCATCTCCAAACAAAGCAGATCCACCTATCTTCGCCCCCCAAAACAAAGCATCTACACCTATCTTAGCTCCTCTAAACCAAGCATGTTTATCTATCTCAGCTCCGTTAAACAAAACATTTTTTCTGATAACAGAATGGTTAAAATCAATATCATTTTTAATTTTCATACCCGAAAAATCGACTTCAAGTAATCTTGCACCTTCAAAATTAAAATCTTCTTTGCTTACTTTTTCTTCGACTTTCTTCTTTTTTGACTCGTTTATTTTCTTAAACTCTTCACTTTCTTCGTCTTCTGGGAGGTCGATATGAAGTATGCAAAACTTAGAATTCTGCCAACCCCCTTCTCTACATTTCTTCCCATTGTGGAATTTATATTCACATATCATTTTATCGCCTTTACTAAATTTGCATTACAATAAAGCGATCAATTGCAAATAACTTAGTGTATATCTATATATTCCTAATAGTCCTCATTTTGGCTAAGTGGCGAAGGAATGAATCCAGTTTTCTTGATTTCATGTTGATATTACTTGATATAAAAATAGATATGGTCTAAATAGGGATCTGAAAGCCGATATACAGTTGGTATACGTTATTTTGACAAGTAAATTTTCGAACTTCGCTCTTGTCATTACTTCCGAAAGTCAAATACAACGCTTGCCCAGACTGTCGAAGTTGGATAATTGGCTAAAATGATTTGCCCTTTCTTCTAGTTTAGACAACTTTGCTGCCATCGAAAAATGTGGTGAAGTTAGGTTCAAAGCCCAGATGAAAGTCTTTGCACCTAAAGTCGTTATTTTTCTGGAATTTAGAGTCCGACTTAGGACTTTAGAGTCAAAAACTCTACTTTAAGGTCAAAGATGACTTTGGTTCCAAAGCTGAAAATTGCCCCTCTTTACACATTATTGCGGGCACATTAGCAATATAAATTATTTGCTGATTTATTTATTATGTATATCCTCTTAGTAGTTGGTCTCTGGTTAGCTTTATAAGTCATGAAAAATCTTTTGACGAATAACATGTTTCAAAGATTGAATAAGAACCAGATCAAGATAGTAAAGTTCCTACGTGAGAAAGGAAAACGTTCTATGAGAGGTATATCTAAAGAGTTGGGTCAGCCTTATTCAACCACACGGAGGAATATTTTCTGGCTCAATGCCCTTAGCATTACTGAGTTTGAGACCGTTGGAAGAAGTAAGATATGTGCATTGAACAAAAAGGTCATTTCTTATTCAGATGATGTCGCTGAAGCTGTGGCTTCTAAGTTAGATTATAAAGTGCCGCCAGGACTAGTGGTCGCAGTTGCTAGAGATTGGTTGTTGGGGGATATTTTGATGGTCGCTTTTATGAATAAAGAGGCAGTAATAAAGACATTAGTTGAGGGGAAGGTACACTACTGGTCTCGATCAAGGGAAAAGCTGTGGAAAAAGGGCGAAACGAGCGGAAACGTCCAAATCCTGAAAGATGTTTATGTGGATTGCGATGGAGATGCCCTGCTCTTGGGTATAGAGCAAGAGGGTGTAGCATGTCATACCGGTAACAGAAGTTGTTTTTACAGGATGTTAGACGAGATATAAGCTAAATAATTATAAACTAAACTTAAATTAGCACCGAAAAGATTAGATTTATATTGAAAAAAATTTTGAGTCAGCGTTTCCATAACTTGGTTTTGAACTTCATAATTTTGTCTCGCTTATGTATTACTTCATGTATTATTTTAGGTCACAGAGCATATAAATAAATCCTGAGCATAACATGAAACACGATGTATAAGTTTGTTTATTTCTCTCCTTATGTTGAAAGAGGTAGTTTAGTATTGGTCTACAAAATTAAATGATCTTTTTGAGTTATCAAAATTCTTAGTAATAATCTCATTGTATTTGCTACTTTTTTGATCAAACTCATTTACTATTGTCGTAATATCGTTAATCATTTTTTGATTCAAAATGCCATATATCGGTTGATTGTTTTGCTCATGTAGGAATCCAAGGATATATGAATAATGTTCATATGTCACCGTCTTGCTGTGATTCAATAGCTTTAACTTCTCATTTATTCTCTTCTTTCCTATCTCAATTGTTTTGAATATCTTATGTTTCAGAAAAAAGCATTCAGAATCATTTAGGATGAGTTGATTATTGTAAAACCATCGATGATAACCAGCGGTTGGAGTTAGCTTCTGGAAGTAATCGAAATTGCTCTTCGAAATTTTCAAAATATTATATTTGTAGATTGGGTCTTTGTATAAATCCTGTAATCGTACATATACCTCATCACCTCTAGATAATGTTGGATTAACCTCAAGAAATACTGTTCTAAATATATTATGTGGACTTTCCCAGATTTTCTTAAATATGTCTCTTAAATCCTTTCTCTTTGGATCGAATAGGAATTCATCCACATCAACAAAAATGAATATCATTTCCTTATCATTAGACGTAAATTCCGTTAGCACCTCTTCGTATATTTTTAAATTGAAGTGTTGCTCTTCATTCTCATCTGTAAATTTCATATTAAATTTGAATATATCCACATTATTTGGAAATTTTTCATCAATTAATGATATCGTTTTATCGGTGGAAGAATTATCGAAAACCATTATCTTATCGATGCTATTTTTTAGATAATAATCAAGGAATTCTTCAATAATATCTTCTTCATTGTATGTTCGAGTTACAACAATGATTCCCATGTAAATTCTCTATTGCTTTATTAAAATATATGGGCATCGTTGATATAAAAAGGGAAAGTTTAAATACAGTTTATATGGATGTAATATTGATAGATACTCGCCTTAATGGAGCTCCGCAATGTCGCTCCGGTTCGGTGCAAACCGGACGGTGGTAAGTATCTGTCGTTAGGAGGGAGACATTGCTCGATGAAGGATTAGATTGCAGGAATTATTCTCAGGCTTCATTACACGACTCGTTTTCTTTTCAATATGCTGAGTTAAAATGTTCTATGCCTGATTCTATTCAGTCTGTTATTATTGATTTGTTCGAGATAGATCCCTCCAAAAAAAGAAAGGAGGTGAAAGCTTGGCTAAAAAAGGAATGACGCAGCAAGCGGCAGCACGTATTCAATCCAATGCTGATAAAGCTGGCAAAAACCAGGACTTTAAAGCAAGGGCTCAAAGTGCTGCTTCGAAAAACAAGAAATGATCGAATAAGGGCTTTGGGAGTTGTTTCCAAAGCCCACCATTTTATTTAATGGGGGGATTGAGAGCAATGAAAGAAGAGAATAATAATATTACAGTTGAAAAAATCATTCTTAAGAGGCGGGATAGATTAAAAAACCGTTTATCTTCAGCTTTGAAATCATATCCTTGGGATTATATGATCCTGATTTTCATAGCCTGGGCAATACCAGCTTTTTATGGATATCGTATGGGGTAATGGAATGAAGAAAGTAGACTGGAGAAAATTAAAAGAACATTATCCTTGGAGATTTATGGGTTTCATGTTACTGATTTTTTCCATTCCAAAATTATACGACCTGACCAATGTCTATTGGATTGGTAAAATTAGTTTAGAAGCACTGGCAATTACTGAACAATTTGAGTTCTTATCAGTCTCTATTGAGGTTGTGAACGAAACAATCCCTTTTGGTGTTTTAGCTTTGGTTGCTCAGAATTGGAAGAATCATGAGAAGGTTTTAAAAATCCTCAAAGCCGGGTTGGTTCTTCAACTTTGTTTTTCAGTAATATTCATGGTACTTATTCTAAGTTTCATGTCCCAATTCGTAATGACTATAGGTACACCTCCGGAGATAGTGGGAATAACAAAAATGTATCTTGGATTAAAAGCATTGGCTCTGCCGTTCGAAGCCGTGGCTTTCCTCTTGTTAATATGTATCAAATCAATGCGTCGTGGAAAGGAGGCATTGTATCTTGTTACACTGTCAGTAATCCTTAATATGATACTTGACCTGTTTTTAATTTCGGATCAGAGTTTCTCTTTGCATATGGGCATACGTGGTGTCGCATTGGGCTATGTCATATCAAAAATAATACTGGCAATTGTTGCTTTCGCTTATCTGGCATATATTCTGAGGATTAAAATCCCAACATTTATTCGAAAAATCGAGTTTAGATCGTTGTTCAAGCCGATACTCAAGATTGGCAAATGGACTGGAGCAGACTCTTTGACAAGAAACTTGGGTTACATGGGGACGTTGATGGTTCTCAATCTTATTGGGATCAATGAGTTCGGTGGTTATGGTCTTTCAATGTTGGTTATGTGGACATTAATTATCCCCGTGTTAGCTCTTGCTGAAGGGACAAATGTGGTGGTTGGTAATTTTTATGGAGAGAAAAGGTACACAGATATGAGAAGGGCCATATATATATCAATTTTTCTCTCATTTATAATTATGTTATCCATTGCTTTTATTGGTCTATTTACATGGAGAGGAATATCTGATTTTTTCAATCCAAATCCAGATATGGTCAACTATTCTGTTCAATCTTATATGTGGTTGATGATCCCATATATCTGCTTCGGCGTTGGGATTATAATCAAGAGTCTCTTCTTTGGAACTGGAGAAACAAAATATATTCTTTTTATCTCACTTGTTGCCAACCTATGTATAATAGCACCATTCGTAATTCTTGTCCGTACCGGATTTGTTGCTGCGACCTACACTAATGTGATGGCACAATTCTTCATAGTATTCGTCGAGGACTTGATGGTAACCATATACTTTGCGAACAGACTAACGAAGAGGATTACTGGTGTAAAATTAATATCTATTCGGAATGTAACCAATGCAATTAGGAGATACAATGAGAGTTAAGGCAGATAAATATAAAAATATGCCTTTTGCTCACGATTGCGTATAACAAGCGAATATCTGGCTTCACTTCGTTTCGACCCAAATTTTCAATATCAGGGGGAGAGGTTCAATTAAAGACAAAACGAATCATTGTATATTTTTAGATATTTGCAGTTGATTCTAATCACATGGAGTCAAATAATATAACCTTAAGGGTCAATGTGGAATTGTACGATAGATGCAGAGAGTTCTGTAAAAGTAAGTATGGCTCATATCCTGACAATTCAAGATAATGATGGAAAGATAGATTGAAGGGGAGGATAGGAAATGACAGAGGAAGAAGCATCAAAAATTTCCATTGTCGAAAAAATTTTCAATAAAATGTTTGAGAATCTTGAAGAGAGAGATGAATTTGATGAGGGGGCTATACAGAAGCTTAAGGAGTTAAACACAAGAGAGGAATTGCATAAAGTAAATAAGGTCAAAAAAGCCATAACTCTAAACAGGGGAGATGGCAATGAAACTGATTGAGCTTGAAATAGAGAATGTTCGAGGAATTACTCACCTCTCCTTAAAGCCGAATGGGAATAATTTTGTTGTTTGGGGTCCGAACGGGTCAGGAAAGAGTGCAGTTGTAGATGCAATTGATTTCCTATTGACTGGCAGGATTTCACGTTTGATGGGGGAAGGAACGCGCGGTATCCATCTGAACGAACATGGACCGCATATCGACCATGAACCTAAAGACGCGATTGTTCGTGCAGTTATTGAGTTGCCAGGGATCAGTGAGCCCTTCGAGATAAAACGATGCATGGAACGCCCCACTGTGTTGGAGTGCGATGAGAGTATAATGCCCTCCTTTGAACCTGTTATGACCCTTGCCCGTAGAGGGCAACACGTTTTGACGAGACGTGAAATACTCAAGTACATCACATCAGATGGGAGCACGCGTGCTCGGGAAATTCAAAACCTCTTGAATGTCACTGAGATCGATGATGTGAGAAAAGCATTTGTCAACGTAAAAAGTAGTCTTAAGGTAAAACGTCAGGCTTTGGAGCATGTCGTAGAGACTGCTAAGGGATTGATCAATGCGACAATCCAAGAAGAAAGCTTTCAAGAAGACATGGTTTTACAGTTAATAAACCAGAGTCGTACAGTCCTAGGCGGTCAAGAGATCTTCACAATCTACTCCAAAGAATTGAAGACGGGGGGACTAACGCCCCCCAGTACAATATCCAAAGAGAAGGCCGTTAACCTTACGCTATTTGAGCGAGACATTCAAAATCTCCTAAATGTGACAGTAGAGAGAAATCAGACTGAAATCAGAGAAAAGGATGAACAACTTCGAAAAGTTATCACGACTATACATTCAGACCCTAATTTATTACAGGCTCTTAATCGTCTGGAGTTGATTGAACTCGGCATATCACTGATTGATGAGGGCGGGAGCTGTCCTTTATGCGATACCTCTTGGCCCGAGGAAAAGTTGCATGAATATCTTGAACAGAAGCTGTCAACTGGTGAGAAAGCGTCACAACATAAAGGGGCCATTTTCGATTTATCCACGTTCATTGCGAATCAAGTCAATAACACGCTTGGAAGTCTTCAAGAGGTAATCGAAACCTTGCGGAAAACTGGAAATGAAAAGGTGAGTAAAACGCTCGCATTATGGTTCAAGGACTTAAAGAAGCTTTCAAGTGCATTAAGCGAGGCTATAGAAAAATACCCTCTATCGGATTTTGATTCAGATATGGTCAAAAAGATGCTTGCACCCAATGATATCGCTGAGCAAATAAACATATTCCGCGCACTTGTTAAGGAGAAAGCCCCGCAGATAACACCGGAACAAACCGCTTGGGATACCTTAACGCGTCTTGAAGAAAATTTGAAAGCTCTTGAACAGGCACAAAACGAATTTGGGATGGCAGACCTATCCTATAAGAGAGCAGTCATATTGTTGAGCAGCTTTGTGAATGCAAGAGATTCGGTATTGGAAACACTCTATGATGAGGTCAGAGATCGTTTCGTAGAGTTGTATAAAAAGTTACACGGCTCCGATGAAGAGTGTTTTTCTGCCAATATTGTGCCAGATGGTGCGGCCCTTAATTTCGAGGTTGGGTTCTATGGAAGAGGCACACATTCTCCACATGCTCTCCATAGTGAGGGGCATCAAGACAGCATGGGGCTCTGCTTGTATTTGGCCTTATCAGAACTGCTAGCTGAAGGTTTAATTGATTTGATTATTCTGGATGATGTTGTAATGTCTGTCGACACTGCTCATAGGAGGAACCTTTGCCGCATTCTTGCTTCTTCTTTTCCAGATAGGCAATTCTTAATTACTACACACGATAAGACCTGGGCCAATCAACTGAGCAGTGAAGGTGTTGTAACAAGGACAGGACTTGTTGAGTTCTATAACTGGAATATTGACACAGGGCCACAGGTGAGCCATCTAGTTGATTTGTGGGATCGGATCGAAGAGGACATACGAAGAAATGATATCCCGAGTGCCGCAGGAAAATTACGTAGAGGGCTTGAACAATACTTTGGGTTGGTATGCGATTCTCTTCGTATACAAGTAAGATACGAATTAAATGGCCAGCAGGATTTGGGAGACTTCACAATACCACTCATGGATAGATACCGTAATCTAATTAAGAAAGCAAAAAAATCCGCAATTTCATGGAATAATACGGAACTTCAAGCGAAGTTTGATGAGATGGACAGCGTTAGAAAAGAGATTTATACACGTACATACGCCGAGCAATGGGCTATGAATGCAAACGTCCATTATAACGAATGGACTAATTTCTCAGAGAATGACTTCCGTCCAGTTGTAGAGGCATTTCAAGACCTGTGTGGCCTCTTTAAATGCGGGAGTTGTGGCGGGATGCTCAAACTCACAATGACAGTTATGAAACCTGTTGAAGTTCGCTGTAATTGTGGAAGCGTGAACTGGAATCTAGTGGGGAAAGAAACTTGAAGGAGACTGAAAAATAGAACTCCTCCTAAAAGTTACTTTCTTAGACACGTTCTAACTACTGAACCGGCTCTGTTGAAAAATGCAGTGAGTGAGAGACCCTAATCATAGGTTAGGCAGTCTTGTCGAAACCACCAACCAAAAAATTCTACAGTATACGGGGCGATGTATATAAATAAAAACTCAGTATAACATGAAATACGATGTATAAGTTTGTTTATTTCTCTCCTTATGTTGATATTATTGTGTATTTTGAAAAAAAATAAAAAAATCAGAATCTAATATAAAATACAAAGCTTTTAATTATGTATTCACTTTATTTATGTGGGGGAATGAAATTGAAAGATGTAACCAAGATATTTGAAAAAGCTGACTCTAGACTCATAAAGGCCGTCTTGGGGGGCGGAGGGGTTGTCTTGGGAACAAAGGTAGAAAACTTTTCTGGCGTTCTGGCGGAGGACAAAGCATACGCGGAGATCCTAGCAAAAAAAGTTGAAGGTCAAACAGGTGTAAAAGGCTACATATCCACAGACGAACTCCCAGCTTATGGCATATCGAGGGCTGAGAAGGAATTAGTAAAAGCAGAATTTGGTGCCAAGGAAAACGATGTTGTCATACTAGTGGTAGATGATGCAGAAAAAGCAAAGAAGGCATTGAATCTTATAGAAAAAGAGATAGCCGCCAGAATAGGTTAAAACTAATATCTCCATGAAAATTATCTCAAAAAACTTCTACATTAGCCTTCGCGATATCTTGGCATCTTGAATTCAATAATCCTTTTCATTATTTCATAATCTACTTTAATCTGCTTCCGATTATTATTCCTTTTTTCAATCTCAATTTCAGGCTTTTGATACAATATGTCAGTGTGGACATCAACGCCACCAAGTTTTCTATATCTCCGCAGTAGTTTGTCCTGGTTAAATGGGAATATGGGTCGATATGTTCGCAAATTCCTAAAAAAATTCTGTCTAAATTGACTGGCAGTTTGCATATATTCCAACCATACAAATATCTTCCAATCATAGAAACTGCTGATGTTAGATGTATCATCAAAAGAGTAGCAATAATCTGCAAGAATTCTGGATTCCAAATGCATCACTTATTGGCCGTCTGAGTGCTCTGTATATCCATCTGGTAAGTTTTTATAATGTTTGTATATATTACTATTGTGTTGCGCCGTATTATCTCATGCTGGCGTAGCACATGCATTATAATGCTTTTATTAGTACTGATGGGACGTCTTCCCTATTCTATAACATGGGATTGTTCATAATCCTTCTAAATAATTAGTAATCTTGTCCATGACTTCTTTTTCCATTTCGTCTAACTCTTTTTCTGCGTCGATTTTTATGAAGCGTTCCGGCTCCTCATCAGCCAATTTGAGATAATTTTGTTGTACTTTCTTCAAGAATTCTATTTCTTCGAATTTTGCTTTGGGGCGATCGCAGCGAGCTAGTGATACGGAAGGATCAGCCAGGAGCAAGAAAGTTAGATCTGGTTTTATGTTCCATCCATCATGAATCTGTTTGATCCATTTGATCGGATCGTCAAATTGATCTGCAAGCAACGCACCCTGATATACATATTGGCTGTCTGAGTAACGATCAGAAATGATGATTCTCCCCTGACTCAATTCTTTTTTAATCAGGGCAACATTCTCTGCGTGATCTGCGATGAAAAGGAATAGTTCCACTAAGGAATCAGTATCAGAATCTATCGATTGGCGGACCACATCTCCAGTCCATGTAGTAGTCGGCTCTTTCGTGAAAAAAATATCATAATCATCTCTGAGAAGTCCTACAACACGATTTGCTAAGGTGCTTTTACCAGAACCATCGATACCCTCAAAAGTTATCAATCGACCTTTCATCATCTCACAACTCTGTTTGTGGGCAAAAAGCGTTTCGGTCTTAAAAATAGTTTCGATCTTAAAAAATATAATATACGTTTGTTTTCATGCATTATTATAGTACAATACTAAAAAACTTTAAATAGAAATCAAACCGAGAACAGAGAGGTGAATTAGATGGAAAATACAAAGATCTTGTTGGACGAAAACGAGATACCAAGGAAATGGTACAATATCCAAGCAGACCTCACAACGCCGTTGGACCCTGTGTTGCATCCCGGAACGGGAGAACCTATAGGTCCAGAGGATTTAGCCCCACTTTTCCCCATGGAATTAATAAAGCAAGAGGTCAGCACAGAAAGATGGATTACCATTCCTGATGAAGTCAGAGAAATTTATCGACTATGGAGACCTACGCCCTTATATAGGGCACGGCGCTTAGAAAAAGCTCTAAAAACGCCAGCCAAGATATACTACAAATGGGAAGGCGTTAGCCCACCAGGAAGCCATAAGCCGAATACAGCCGTGGCTCAAGCATACTACAATATGAAGGAGGGCGTTGAGAGACTATCAACTGAGACCGGGGCGGGTCAATGGGGCTCTGCATTAGCTTTTGGCACCTGTCTTTTTGGCTTGGATTGCACGGTATATATGGTAAAGGCAAGCTATGAGCAAAAACCGTATCGTCGAATACTAATAGAGACATGGGGTGCTGAGGTTTTTTCAAGTCCGACCCAGAGGACAAATGCAGGAAGAGAGATACTGAAAAACGATCCGGAGACGACCGGCAGCCTAGGCATAGCTATAAGTGAGGCAGTAGAGGATGCTGCAACCCACGATAACACCAAATATGCGCTAGGAAGTGTTCTTAACCATGTTATGTTGCACCAGACGGTTGTGGGTTTGGAGACGCAAAAGCAGTTTGAAATAGCAGAGGATTATCCGGATGTCATGTTTGGATGCGTTGGTGGCGGAAGCAATTTTTCGGGAGCCTGTTTCCCATTTGTCGGTGATAAGTTAACAGGCAAGAAGCCGGAACTGGAGGCGATAGCCTGTGAACCGACTGCATGTCCCACATTAACCAAAGGACCCTATACTTATGATTTTGGAGATACGGCAAGGCTCACCCCACTTTTAAAGATGTATACCGTTGGACATGATTTTGTTCCAGCACCAATACATGCAGGTGGTCTAAGATATCATGGCGATGCTCCCTTGTTGTGTAAACTCGTCAAAGAGAATAGTATAGGCGCTGTTGCCTATAATCAAAATGAGGTGTTCGAGGCTGCATTAACGTTTGCACGAACCGAGGGCATTGTAGTCGCTCCCGAGACCGCCCATTGCGTAAAAGCCACCATAGATGAAGCGCTGAAATGTAAGGCAACAGGGGAGGAGAAAACGATTTTCTTCGCCAACTCCGGGCACGGACACTTCGATTTGGCAGCCTATGATGCCTACCTTTCTGGAAAGTTAGTGGACTATGCATACCCTGAGGAAAATATCAAGAAGTCATTAGCTAATCTGCCAAAATTGTGAAGGTCATCTTTGAGAGGGATTGTATGTACTGTTGGGAGTAGCTTTAGCTATGGGTTATGAGATTTTTTTTATGAAATTTCAAGATCTTTCCGAGGATATTGGGGCGAAAGACGCTGGAGATAACATAGGCGTGAAAATAGTGATGTGACGATCTATAGGGACAAAGTCTATTGACCACTGCATTTTCAACAGAACACTACAAGAGATATAGGGCATTACCTTGTAAACTAGCTAAGAACTTAAATTAAGTTCCGACAAATCCGCTTTCCATACTCCATAATCCATAAGACCAAGTATTAGATACCTATTATCAGGCGTGAGTGCTAGGTTATCTGCGACATTATCCCTAACCTGATTATGTTTGCTCGGTAGCCCGCTATTTATCGCTTCCCAGTTATCTCCAGCGTCTCTGCTTAGATAGACGCCCTCGTTGGTACTTAGAAACAAAACATCATGATTTGACGGATAAATCAAAAGGGTATAGAACTCGCTTCTATCATTGAGGCCGTTCATAATCTTAAACCAGCTTTCTCCCCCATCTACTGATTTCATGACAACTCCACAAAAATCATTTCGATTGCAGAAACCTTTGTTTTGTCCATTCTTGGTTGAAGCATACATTATGTATGGGTTATCATCATCAATCGCTACTGTGTATGGCCACTGTTCTGAAGGCATTCCCTCGCTTTTCAACTCCCATGTTCTTCCTCTATCAACAGATTTTGCCACGCCATTGTATGTTCCTGCAAATAATATGTTGTGATCATGTGGGTGCATGCTCAAAGAAAATATGCCGTCGTTTCCAAGTCTAAGGCTTGAGTCTTCCCATGTATTTCCATTATCATCGCTTACGAAAAATCCACTCGGGAAATGTCCATAGTAGACTTTCCCAGGAACATCTGGATCGAATATGATCGAGCTAAACTGGTACATCCTCCTATCCCATGGGCTCCACCATCCGCCGCCAAACGACCTTCCAAGATTCTGCCATTTCTGGTTTGCATGATTGAATTTGTATATTCCGTATCCAGCAGTTCCTGCATAGATTTCAGAGTCTGTTGAGTCTATTGTTATAACAACATTATCCACGTGAATCTGATCTTCTAGTGATTCAAAAGCAATTCTTCCGTTTAATAACGGTTCATTATCAGTGTAATCTATTTTCAAAACACCATTAACATAGACCTTGATATTGTTTCCTTTGCCAACGATTTTGATATCATACCATACGCTGTTATGAAACTGCATGTCAACATTTTTTAGATTTGTGTGAACACCATCAAGTGTTCGCATCAGGTACACGCTCCCACTGTTGATGCCTATAGCATATCTATTACTACCACTGACACGGTAATTAACATGAACAGAACCATCAAATAATTTTACTCTGCTTTCAAATGTGTAATCACTCCAGCTTTCTGAACCACTACTAATCCAGTTATGTCCAGTGCCCTGCAATACATAATTACCATCTTTCTGGATGGCAGACCAACCGCCATCCGACTTCCATCCGTCTGCATTTCCATCCTCAAAATCATCTCCAAGGGGCGGCCATTCTATATCTACAACCTTTAGCGATAAAATGTTGAGTGTTTTCAGTCCATCGTTCATCTCTTCCCATGTTTTTCCGCCATCTTTTGTAACAAAGACTCCTTCTCCCTGGGTTCCAGCATACACTTCATCCGGGTTTGTAGGATTTGTCTTTACAGATGTAACATGCTTGCCTCTCATCGCATTGTCGTTTCCACTAGCAAACATGTTGAAATCCATTCCATCATAAGATACAAACATGCCCTGGCCAAAAACACCCATCCACACAATTTCAGGATTTTTTGAATTAATATCAAACCTGTAATATCCCTGATTAAGAGGATCATCAACCTTTATGCTTGGTGTCAGGAAGTTCTTATCATTCCAGTGTTCACCACCATCATCACTTCTTAACAGCCCTCCAGGATATGAAGAAGCGTAGATTCTGTCTGAGTTTGTCGGATCAACCTCTACCTGTATTTTATAGACATACGCTTTTGGTTTGTTGCTTCTTGTTTTGTCCCAAGTTATTGAACCGTCATTGTTAATAATTCCAGAGTAAACTCCAGAACCCTGTGTTGATGCATAGATGTAATCATCTTTTATTTTAACAGAAGTCATGCTAATGCTTCCCAGACCATTATTTTCCTGTCTCCATGTTTGGCCTGCGTCGTTACTGACCCAGATACCGCCCATCATGTCTGCAACATAAAGATTATTATTGTTTTTAGTATCAACATCAATTCCCCTTGCTTCGCTTATTGTTTCAAGGATCAATTCCCAGTTTTCACCAGCATCAGTGCTTTTATACACACCACATTTACCATCCGGGTCAATGTTTTGGATGCCCACGGTTGGAGGCGGTATCATGTAACCAGGCAGTTCACCACAAAGTGCTGTTGCATATAAAATGTTGTTATTAGAAGGGTCTATGTCAATATCATAGACGCCAATCCTTGGCAGGCCGTTGTTTTGGTCATCCAGTTTTTCCCAAGTAATTCCAGCGTCTTCGCTCTTATACACTCCGTGTATATGCGTCGTGACGTAGATTATGTTTTTATTAGTAGGGTCGATTTCTATCTCCAGAACAGATCTTGGCAAACCCTCTCCTATTGGTGTGGCTTGTCCACTTGTAATTACAACCAAACCTCCTTCATGAGCCATTGGCGGCTTGAATGCGGATGCATAAATTCTATCTGGATTATCAGGATCTATGGCAACTGCTGAAGACAGCATATATTCTCCCCCAAAATCATAATATTCTGTCCATGTTTCTCCGCCATCTGTTGACTTATGAATCTTTGGGGCGGTTCTGTCACATGCGTATATAATACTAGGGTTCTTGCTGGAGATTGCCAGGCATACTGGAGAGAATGTGTGATCTTCATCCAACATAGTCCATGATTCTCCTCCATCTGTTGTCTTATAGCTCCCGCCACCCCATGTTCCTGCGTAAACAGTACTTTTGTCTATAGGATTTATCTGAAGTTGTGAATGTCCCCAAATAGTTGTAAAGCTTAAATCTTCATTCAGTACATTCCAGGTTTGCCCTTTGTTGCTACTTGCATAGACTGTGCCTTTTTCTCCGATCACTCCTGCGTAAAATTTGTTTGGATCTAACTTATCAATTGCAAGTGATGTCACTCCTCTGGAATCCTCAACCCTAAATATCTCACTCCAGTCGTTTTGATTTTTGGAATATCTCCATATGGATGAATGGTTCTCGAATATCTTTGGCGAATACGCGACATAGATGATGCTGCTGTCTTCAGGATCAATCTCAATGTCATAGCTGTAATCAGGGGAGTCAGTCATATATTGCCATTTCCCTGAAGAATCCTCTGAAATGACAACATCTTCTACCCCGTTGGATTGCAAGGCAAGGTCTGTCAGAGGGCTCCATGTCTTTCCTCCGTCATAAGACTCTCTCAAGAGCTCTGATAAAGGGGAAAGTACCTCATGTGTGACACCGTGCTTGAATGATACCACTATATGCTGCGGTTTGCCCGGATTCTTGACAATCTTCGTAATGATGGTGTTATCAGGCGCGCCAAGCTCGACCATGGACCATGTCTCGCCAAGGTCTTGTCATTTCAGGCTCGGATTATTATCTTTTGAATCCTTACGGCGGAGGCATGATTAAGCTTACAGGCTCTGGTTATGAGAAAATAAAAGAACCAAGAATTAGTGAATTTAGTGAAGTAGGTTTTAATTTGGATGCGTTGCTAATCGATTATGATAACCCAAATATAGCTTACGGTAAGACCGGTTCTATATGGGCTCTGGGAATGGTTAAGTCAGTGGACGGTATGAAAAACTGGAAAAAGATGGATGATGATATTATAGCATCGTCACCCACCATTATCATGACCCACCCGACAGATCCGAACATAGTATTCACCTCAGGAAATGTAATTCAGGAGTCATACGCCACGAGGGATTGGGGACAGACATGGGAACCATTCACGCCGGTTGCTGCCGGAGATGACGTGAAAATTGACCCGCACAATCCAGACCACATTTTGCTGGTTGATGAGATGA
>JBHPDI010000020.1:0-18604 GCA_042577985.1 Halobacteriota archaeon
GAGTATTATCAGTCCACATCCATTCAACTTCCGGCTAGCTTTGAGAAACGAGAGTGGGGGTTCATATTCTTCGATGAGTCATTTCCAGAAATCGTGATGAGAAGACATAAGTCCTTTATGAGTGCTCGAGAGACTGCTGACTACATCAAGACCATGGTTCCGGCCCATGCATTTCATTCGGCAGCATATTACATGTATCCTGGCGCCCCTACCATGAAGGAAAAGGGGTGGCAGGGTGCAGACTTGATCTTTGATATTGATGCAGATCACCTTCCTATAAAATGGACCAACTACGGAGACATGCTCCAGAAAACAAAAGAAGAGCTGCTTAAGCTCACAGATTTTCTAAGAGAGGATTTTGCGATCGATGAGGATAACATTGAGATCGTGTTTTCGGGAGGGAGAGGTTATCATATCCATGTACGGGATTCAAGAGTGATTGGATTGGAGAGTCCAGAGCGAAGGGAAATTGTGGACTACGTTAAAGGTGCAATTGACATAGGTCAATTTTTTGAGAAGAAAGGAGGGAGTGAAGAAGGGCCTAATGGTCACAAGAAGGCCTACAAACGCTTCGAGGGACCAAAATATGGGGAAGGGGGTACATTGATAATCTGGTTCAAAAGTAAAACATCGCCACAATCTTAATGGAAAGTATGAAAGAATTTAATATGGTAATGATTTTTGTTGTTACGCAGATGTTTTTCTTGGTGGAACTCTATTTTCTGATCGATGGTGTTTCTGATTGTCTGACGATTGCTGGTTATTTCAATAAATAATAGGTGGTGCATGCGTTGTATGGGATTATTTTTCGTCTAATATATCATATCAAAAGCTATTATAATGTGCCGATATCGTTGCGATTTAAGTTCTTCATGATCGCAATAAAGTCCATCGTATTTGAAACCAAAAAAAATGATGTTATCCTGCCCACGAAAGTGTTATTTATTGCTACAAGCTATAGATTAAGATAACAAGATGATAATATGAAGAATGACTTAATGCGAATCGGCATATCACTTCCAGCTAATTTGTTGGATAGATTTGATGAAATCATAGCACTGAGAGGTTACTCTTCCCGTTCGGAGGGTATCAGGGATTCAATCAGGAACTACATCATTGATTATGAGTGGATGAGCGAGCAAAAAGGAGATCGAGTTGGTACGATCACCCTCATCTTTGATCATAGCCAGAGAGGATTAGTTGACGAGCTTACTGACATAGAGCACGACTATTCAAAGCTTATAGAATCTTCGCTTCACGTTCATTTGGATGATAAAAATTGCCTAGAGGTCATACTAGTGAGAGGTGAATCGCAGGACGTCAAAAGTATTGTAGAGAAGATGATGGCATTGAAAGGTGTGAAGCATGTTAAGCTTACGACCACGAGCCCTGGGAAGGGGCTTTAGTCTTGACATAGAGGGAGGCTTAATTGAAAAAGTCATAGAAGATTTTTAGATTATTCATTGGTGGTAGACTTAACAGAAGCCTCATCTCCAGCATCTTCTTCTTTTCTAGCGCTCTTGGTGCCATAATTCAGCTTTTTCCGATAGAAGCTTAACGGATGTGAGACCCAATCGCAAATTTGTTCTTTTCCAAAACAATTTCCATAGGTGGCCATCGTGGCACAAGTGGGTGCAGTGTAGGCTTTTCCAGAGGATCCTATGATGTGCTTAACCTGGTAACTGGTCTGTCCCTCGTCGAAATCAGGCGAAACGCGATAGATATCGATTATCTCCTCGGCATTCATCCCTATGTTTGCCAGAAAAGATGTTAGCGCGAAACGCGCAGAATGAGCTAAATTCTGACCAGCTCGAACGAGGGTAAGCATATGTTTAATACAGGGTGGAAAGCACTCCGAATCGATCTCTCCAAAATCATCCGAGCCGAATTCTGCCTTTAATTCCTCGAAATGCCCGCTGATCTCTGCCATATGCGATGAAAATGCCTTCTTCAAGGAGGGTGAGACATCCAGGGGAAAAGATTTTTTTATTCTGTCAACTATAGCCTCCTGCAGTAGCCTAGTAAAATCATTCTTTGTTAGAAGTACATAACCGTCCTCTAGACGTCGATTCACCAGTTTCCACTTAGGGTCATGCATTCTAGATGCAAACCTAAGATAATCTGCGAAATGTATCCGGAAATCATATCTATCGATCTCGCATTGGATGTTGAATTCTCTTGCCAGTTTTTCCAGAAATCTTGGCTTTTCATCTTCCATGTGAGAATGTGCTGCCTCTGCCTCGGCCAAAGCATATCGGCTAATGAGATAATGGTCCCCAATACAAGATACAAAAATTCGGGCAACTGGATAAGAAAATAACTCTTTCTCTATATCTATGTCTGTTGGAATATTCTTATCGTCAAAAATCTTTTTAGTCTCTCTTCGGATTGCTTCTATTACCCTCTCTTTGGCTCTGGCAATTACAGCCTTGCCAAACTCGCCATCCAACAAACTCTCTATAGATTTGCCCGAACTCTTCACATAGTCTGAAGCTTGAAGGGTAAAAGGGTAGTAAGCATATTCTAATTCTATATCCATAATTATTATGACTCTATCCTGGGAGCGAGCAAGTATCCAACTTTGCCATTCCCATTAGCCACCATGAAATTGATCTTAATCGGGTAATCCTTACCTAAGTGAATCGTTATCTCGTCTACCTTTTTTAATGCCTTGCTCATATCACTCAAATAGTCAAGTGAGAACAATGATCTCGCAGGACCAGATGCAGTCAGATCGGTCAATTCGTCCTTTGTCAGCTCAAGCCTAACTTGATCGGTATCGCCCTTAGCTTCCATGAAGAGAACATCTCCATCCACGCCCAAGACCATATGATCGCTCACTGTCTCTGCTGCTTTGACAGCTCTTCTCAACTCGTTTCCATTTAACGTAGCACTTGCAGGCAGATCTAGGGAAGGTACTTTCGGCTCCTTTCTGATGGAAGAAGGGTCAAGAAGTGAAAGCGTGTATGAAAGCCCACCCATCGAGATCTCCAACTTGTGCGTCGTTTCATTTAGTTCAAGCCCAACCTTGTCAAGCCTATCAGCCATGCCTAATACATTGACCAGCTTAACCAGATCCAACCCGATCTCCCCCTCTGTAGACTCATAAGAATCAAACGCATCAGAACTCAACTCAAAAGATACCATCGCAACATTTGCAGGATCTACTGCCATGAGGCTTATTCCATTTGGATTCAGATTGAACTTTGCCTCATCCACGAGAGTGGATATCGCTTCGATCGAGTCCTTCAATATATTTGCATCTATAACTGCTTTGAATACCATTTTTTTCCACACCCGTTTAAAGATACCAACTTTTTAGCTTATAATCATTTTGATAACAAAGGAAGGTTACATCTTGCCCAGATTATATGGCTGCTCAATCACGCTAGCTTTAATTAGTTGTACTCTCTCCACGTCTTTTTGCATTTAGTACACTTAAAGAATCGAACTTCGCTCTCGTCTGCAGCGCGCAACTGTCGCAACCACCAATATGCTGTATCGTTACCACACTCTGAGCAGCGCACGCTTATTGTGGGTAACCCCACATCTTCTTCCTTCTCGAGTACTGTCATCTCTCGTTCTTGTCTAGGCTCCTTTGATACAAATCCCCCTTCCCTTATCTTGAAATGTCCACATTTTCTGCATTTCAACATGTCATCGGATGGGAGCATGATGCTTCCGCACTTTGAACAAAAATCCATCTAGATATACCTCTTTGAATCAACTATCATCTTTTCGTGATCAAAAGCGAGTTCTGGCAACTCCGAGATGTCAAAAAGTTTAGTTTCACATGCATCCGAGGCAGGAGCAAGATTGCCATTTGCCTTTGCAAGATAGCATAAAGATACAACTCTACCGCGAGGGTCTCTTTCAGGATCGGAATATACACCAACAAGTTTCAGAACCTCTAGATCGAGTCCAGTTTCTTCCTTCGCTTCTCGTATCAAAGCATGTTCCATCGTCTCACCTTTTTCAACGAAGCCGCCAGGCAATGCATAATAATTTTCATAGGGCGGATTTTTTCGTTTAATCAAAACGATCTTTTTGTCGTATAGGATTATCGCATCGACTGCTAAATTATAGGTCATATTATCCTTCGTTAACTTTTATAAACGCCTATAACATAATTGAATTCATGATTCATAACGGTGTTGCACAATGATAATCCTATGGATCTCACTTATATTATTTCTAATAGCCATCATTATACCCCGAAGTAAGAACATTATCGGTGCCTTCGGATGGATGTTTTTTGCAGCGCATTGGGCCATGCAACCGATACATTATCTCGAAATTGCGGACATTTTTAACGCGGTGCTGATGATTTTTGTGAGCTTGTTTTGCATTTTCATGGCATTTTTCAACTTCCGATCACCTAAATCAGACACGCTATTCACAATAACCTTCGCAGCGGTGATTGGTGGGTTCTTTTATTTTCCATTTGCTGAAATTTCTTTTTTGAATGCTTTCCTGATAGATACCGTAACTTTTCAGACTGTCTGGGGATTGAATTTTTTAGGCACCCCCGCCACCCAAATAGGGAACAATATCCTTCTGAACGGGTATAAAATTGAGATAATACTTGCCTGTACGGGAATCGAAAGCATGGCGTTGTTTACTGGGGTTACTTTTGCAGTTGATGCACATCCTATGCGAAGATTCAAGGCATTCATGGTATCGGTTCCATTGATATATGTCCTTAACATAATCAGAAACATGTTCGTAACGGCGGCATACGGATACCAATGGTTTGGTGAGGATAGTTTTTACATAGCACATCATGTACTTGCAAAGATAGGTTCGACGAGTGTACTATTCCTGATGGCTTATATCGTTTTTCTGATCTTACCAGAAGTTGTGGATATGATAGCAGATTTGGCAAGTATGTTTAGGTTGGTTAGAGGTTGAGATGATAGCAAAGGGCTCTGTTGGTTGGATGGTGCCATCTATAGTGCTAGCCCTGGGTGCCATATTGCTTAGGATATATCCTATTGCACTCTTTGGGGCTGCTCTGGTAATTTTTTTTATGATGTTTTTTAGGGATCCTGATCGAATACCAAAGGAAAAGGGATTCATATCTCCAGCCGACGGAGTGGTGATGCATGCTGGGAGTAAAGTGACCATATTTATGAGGCTTCGTGATGTACATGTCAATAGGGCGCCTCTAGCAGGCGTCATCAAAGAGATCAAATATCTAAAGGGAATGCATAGGCCAGCTTTCCTCAACACGAATCAAAATGAGCAAAACCATATCACAATCGAAACGAGTCATGGCGATGTTAACGTAGTCCAGATTGCAGGCATCCTTGCGAGAAGAATTGTTTGCTATGTTAAAGAGGGGGATAAAGTGGAAGCAGGACAAAGGATTGGAGTGATATTGTTTGGATCTAAAGTGGAAGTGACCATCCCGCATGGGTATGACATCATCGTCGAACCCGGTGACAAGGTCAAAGCAGGGGAATCAGTGCTAGCGAGGGAGATATGAACATTCTTAAGCTAATCAAGTTACCGGATTTGGTGACGATCGTGAACGCGCTGCTCGGATTCATCGCTCTGTTGATGATAACAAGAGGAGAGATAAGCAGTGCAGCTATTACTATCTTGTTTGCAGCACTTGTAGACGGTCTAGATGGAGTTCTCGCAAGAAATATAGAGCAGGGCATTTTTGGCGTAAATCTGGACTCTTTTGCGGATCTGATATCTTTTGGAGTTGTGCCTGCTGTAGCCGGTTACATGCTTATTAAAGAGATAGACCCTTATATCGCATCAGGTTTTACGGCAGCATATATGACCTGTGGAATGTTGAGATTGGCAAGATTCAACACGAGTCCAAAGAGAAAGGATTTCATTGGGTTGCCTATTACAGGAAGCGGAATCTGTATGGCACTACTCATCACAATACAAGCAGACCCATGGATCTTGGCATGTTTCTATCTTATTCTGTCAGCTTTGATGTTGAGCACAGCTAGTTATCCAAAAATTAAGGATAGGAAGATTCTGATATCCATTGGTGTCGTGTTTATCTTCAGTATCCTCATATACTCTATCCAAAACATCCGCTTGATCAACCTGATTCCTCTTATAATGATCATATGCTACATACTAAGCCCATTATTATACAAGGTGAAATATGCAATCAGATAGAGAACGTGCGTTATTCGAGCTTGGAATCAAACTGGGTGCCCTTTATCACCAATATACTGGTGCACCCATCAACATGGAGACGCTGGAAAGCTTAGAGCGCGCGATCGAGAAGAGCGTCTCAGTTCAGCAATATGTGTTAAGCGCAAAGGTCTTAATAGACCGTGATAGGGTCCAAGATAAGCTAAATAAATTTGGCTATTGCGAACTAGATGGGAAAATGCTTGACGTGCGCATAGAGGTACAATATGGCTCTGCCAAGGTCGCAGGAATTATAAAATATGACGAGGAGCTTGATTATCCCTTGATGTCTGTGGAGTAGAGGCAGATTTTTCATATAACGTTTTGCGGATAAAAGAAGTTATTGAAGTCAATCTGAGGAAATCTTTGATTTCCCTTTTATCCACTGTTATCTGCTGTTGTCACATTTTTTTATCTTTCCTTTTACTTTCCCGCTTGCAAAAATCTTTTCAAGAAATTATTCTATTCAGTCGTTACACCATCAAAGTCCGCTTCTCTGGCCTCTGCTTCTTCTTTAGTAGCTCTGATAATGCCGTCTTTATGGTGGGCAGGAGAATATATTGTATAAATCTTCAGCTCTTCCGTATTCGATGTGTTAATAATATTGTGTTTCGCTCCGGCAGGCACAACAACGGCGATATCGTCACCAACTTCATATTCATTGCCGTCAATGATGCACTTTCCATGCCCTTTTTCAAAGCGGAAGAATTGATCGTTTTCCGAATGAACTTCCATGCCGATGTCCTCGTTGGGTTTTAAACTCATCAGAACCAGTTGGCTGTGTTTTGAGGTGTATAACACCTTGCGGAAATTTTCGTTTTTTAAGGTGTCTTTTTCGATGTTTGCGGTAAATCCTTTCATAGGTTTAAATTTGGTTAATAAGTATTTAAATATCTTTTGACTTGACTTGATTTGATTATATCAAAAATTTTGTTTTGCCTCCTTATTCCCAAAGCCTAGCTGAAAAACTACTTGAAAGACAAAGAATGTATGTCGCCTAACCTATGCGACTAATAGAAGTTTGCGAAGTAAATTTGGGTGGATGCTCTGCGAGAGCCGAACCTGTTAATCGCTGTTATTTGCCCCGATCAGAAGGCGAGAGTTCAACATGGTCAAGCAACGAAGTTGCAAAGAAGTACGCCTTTATTTTATTACTGTACCATCCCATATTTTTTATTCTTTGCTGTCATCTTAAGAAAATAATTTAATCTCTGGTTAAAAAGTTCTGGGCGAGTTCTAGCCCCTTCTATCCAACCGATACGAATACGTTTGTATGGGTCAGGAAATTTCTGGAAGTTTTCCCAAACTTCATTGTCTTCTTTAAGAGTTTTCAAAATATCAGGAGCAATTGTTAATTTTATATTTTTTTGGTTTCTATCAAATACGTGTTCTATGGAATCAAGACCAATGGAAGTCATCTTATCTTGTTCTATAAGGCGACGAACACGTTCTTTATTCATCTCCGAAAGATTACTTTTCGGTTTTCTCGGAGTAAATCTTTGGGCAAATTTTTCTTCATCAATACCTTTGAGATTGCTATCTATCCATCCATAGCAGAGTGCTTCTTCAACAGCATCGTTGTATGGTATTCTTTGTTTGCCAGATGATTTTCTATAATAAATTAGCCAAATTTCTTTTTCTTCATCATAATTTTTAGCAAGCCATGAACGCCAATCGTTTCTATTGGTTACATACAGCGTTTTTCCTAGCTTCATCCTTTTTTAAATAACGACTTGAAATTTATAAAACATTCTAAAGGCGCAGTTTTTCAATTGCATATGACTGCTTATATTCCTAAAGTTGCCAAGGTCGCAGGAATTATGAGATGTGTGGAGGAGATTGACTAGCCCTTGATGTTTGTGGAGTAGGGGTTGGTTGGGGGCGACGTTTCCAGCATATACGACGTTACGATCAAAGGGAAAAATGTTACGAGGTTAAGAACTGCCTATCCCTTAATTAGCTTATTCCTCCACTTTTCTACTAGGTCTATATTGAATTTTGGTATATTTATTTTACGATCCTTCCAATACTTATCACTTGTAATGTCTAGGATCGCACGTACGACTCCTACTTGTGCCCATGTAGCACGAAATTCTTTCTCAAGAGCTGGCAGAATTTCTTTTACCCTTTCAGTGGATTCGACCAATTCTTTTATTGTAATGCCATATGGAAGAATCTCATCATACAAATCTATTGTTAGAGAAGCCGATCCTTGTCTGTCGGCGAAATAAAAATCGAGGAAAGCTTGAAGTGAATCGATATTCATAGGAAGAGTAATGTCGAATCTTCCCCTCATTTTTACTTCTTTAGATACTATTCTATCTAAATATTCTTCTTTTCCAACTCTTAGCCTGTCAAATTGTTCATCAGATAATTCAAATAACGCACTCAATTGATACAATTTACGTTTTAAAATATCTGGGACATGTTCTTTTTTCTTATACGCTAGTTTATGTTCGATTTCTGCCCAAGCATGCATAAGAATCGTACGGACTTGGATCTCAGCTAGTAAATTTTCCAGACCGCGATAATTCGGCGCAGATAACCACGATTCCTTTAATGTAATTATAAAATGGAGAGAACGATAACCGAATCTTTCTGGTTCTAATAAATCGGCTTTATCAATTGATTCCTTTACATTAAATTCCCGATTAATTATTTCAGTAATTTTTTCTAAATCTGAAGGGTAGTAACAAATAATTCTCAAGCCACAAATATCTTCAATTTCTTTAATTGGATTTTTATACGCTTTTCGTTGTACTTTCTCCCAAAAAGAATCAAATTCCTTTACTCGAAACTCAATATTTAATATATCAATATTAGCTTCTTCAAGGAAGGTACATAAGGCTTGTTCAAGGTTTTTTCCAAGTCTTTCATGTTTTGAGCAAATATTCTTATATTGTTTGGATAATTCTCCTTTCGTTATTTGCTGTTCTGACATTATGATTACACCCGAACTAGAAAGAAAAAGGCGTTTTCAATTAATCGCCATTTCACCTAACTCGTTCATATACAACATCAATTTTAGATAGCCCCTATATTTTGGATATCCCCCTACAATTGAAGTGTATCAAATTAATTTTATTTAAATGCTTTCCAGATTAGCCAGCTCTTCAACCAGCATTGGCAGGAAAGTTCCCACATCTGTCACGATCCCCATTGCCTGAGCTGTTCCTCTGTCCATGATCTTCGTCACGGTGGCAGGGTTGATATCGATAAAAATGGTTTTAACATAGGACGGGAGACGATTACCGATCGCTATTGAATGCAGCATTGTAGCCATCATCAAAACCAGATCGACATCTTTTATAGCAGCTCTTATCTTATCTTGTGCAACCATTGAATCAGTTATGACATCTGGCAGTGGTCCATCATCCCGAATGGATCCAGCGAGCACGAACGGCGTATCATTTTTAATGCACTCATACATGATTCCGCTTGATATTATGCCCTGCTCTACTGCCGCCCTTATGGAGCTGGCTCGCATGACTTCACTGATCGCATAGATATGGTGTTTGTGTCCACCGGGAACAGGTTCCGCTTTTCCTATGTCCATCCCAAGAGAAGTACCATACAGATTATGCTCGATATCATGAACTGCTAATGCATTTCCAGCCAACAAGACATTAACGTAACCTTTCTTGATCATCCCTGCCAGTGCACCCGCTGCCCCGGTGTGAACAATTGCAGGTCCACACACAACTGCGATCTTACCGCCTTTATTTTTTACGTCTACAATCTCCTTTGCAATCTGACGAATCAACGTCTCTGACGGTCTTTCAGAAGAGATGGCATTGCCCATGAACTCGAAAATTGATCTTTCCCTAGGTCTCTCAGGGGGTATCACACGGACGCCCTTCTGCCCAATTACAATCATATCACCTTTATGAACATGAGAAAGTGGTTTGCATATTGCCCTATTTTTATCTATATTTATCAAACAGTCCATTCCTATACCTTCGATGGACAGCCATTTCCCATTATGTCTGACATAGGTTGGATGATTAGTGGTGGAGTAAAAGCCCTTGGGTATGACTTTATCGGCTGGTGATTTCTCCAATACGGCATCTTCCATTTCAGGCAATCGTGCACCCAGTCTATGTAACTCGCTCAGGATTCTATCCACATGTGCGTCATCCTCGCCCGTAACCATTAGGCGAGCATAGCTATGCTCTGTCTTATGTTTCCCGATTCTGAAATCCAAGATCTCAAACTCGCCGTCCATGTCCATTATCTTATCGAATACCTTCGTCAGGACCATCGAATCAATAATATGGCCCTCAAGCCCGATTTCTCGCATCGCTCCCATGGTTTGTCAACTCACCTATCTATCTATAGATCATAGTTCCTATCCCTTTATCAGTGAAAAGTTCAAGCAAAATCGCGTGAGGCAAATTTCCACTAAGTATATGTGCTCTCTCGACAGAGCCCTCAATTGCTTTTACGCATGCCTCTATCTTAGGGATCATTCCTTCTTGGATAGTTTTGCTAGAAATCAGCTTCTTTGCCTCATCCAAAGAGATCTGTGATATGAGGGATTTTGGATCTGAGGGGTCATGTAGAATACCGGGCACATCCGTCAGCATGATCAGCTTCTTGGATTTGATTGATGACGCTACGTCGCCAGCAATACTGTCTGCATTTATATTTAGGCTATTTCCATCAATATCCACTCCTATGGGGGATATCACGGGTATGTAACCTTTCTCGACTGCTAACATAAGTATTTCTGGATTTATGCTCTCGGTTTCACCTACCCATCCAAGGTCCACCTCTTTTTCAATACCATCTATGAGGACTTTTTGTGGTGATTTTTTCCTTGCAACGATTAATCGTCCATCTTTTCCGGATAGTCCTACTCCTTTAGCGCCGTGCTTGCCGATCAATGAGACTATGCGTGTGTTCACATTCCCAACCAGCACCATTTGAGCAATCTCTAAGGTCTCCTCGTCCGTGATTCTGAGCCCAGCTATGAACTCTGGCTTCTTCCCCATTTTCTCCATCTTTCTGGTTATCTCCGGACCTCCGCCATGCACTACTATGGGTCGCACCCCAACGTAGCGTAGAAGCACCAAATCTCTGACTATATCTTCCATGACATTTTGATCCAGCATCGCGTGTCCGCCGATCTTGATCACTGTGATGGAGTCATGTAATTCCCTGATATAAGGAAGCGCCTCAATTAAGACATTCTCCCTTTTTAACATATGCTCACCTATTGTGCATTCGACTTAAAAACCCTTTTATCGTGGAGTCGCTGTGAAAACACCTCAAATAACCCATAACTCTATATACCATGAAGCCGAACAACCCTTACCCAAGAGGGAGTTTACTTCCAAATGGGTTATAAAAAAAGGAGAAAAAAATAAAATGAGTGGCAGAGGTAGAGATTTCGGCCCTAGGAGATTCGACAGAGCACCACGAGAGATGCACACCGTAACATGTGCAGATTGTGGTACTGAAACAGAAGTTCCTTTCAAGCCGGATGGTACAAGACCTGTGTATTGCAGGGAATGCTACCAGAAACATAGACCAAAGCGATATTAAGGTCGATATTAATATAGTAATTATGTCAGTATATGCTTAGTTTTTGTTTATTTCCTAACTAGTATATCTGTTATAATAAATGTTAAAATCGGGCTCTCGCGTAATAAAGAAGAGCGTTCAGATACTAGAGAATGGATATAGACAACATTGTGTTCAACTAAAACGAAATAAAGAGATTTCCGCTCATTTCTTTTTTTTTTTACAATAAGCTAGATCAATCTTTTTTACAATAAGAGAAACTAAAAATCATTTTTTGAGTAAAATCTTTGATTTTAAGTAGAAGTCCATATATCTGTGAGTGTTGTGAAGAATTCATCAAATAAACCAGATAATAAACTAGCTCTGAACATTTTGTCTCCTTCTAGAAACTAAATGCTCTTCAAGTCATATACTCTGAATTAATCTTGACATAATCATAGGTTAGGTCGCAGCCCCATGCTGTTGCCTCGTGCTTTCCAAGTCCTAGATCCACTATAATGATAAGCTCGTCACCAGCCATGATCTCTTTTGCTTTCTCAAAGCTACCGATGATATTTCCTTCCTTGAATAATGTCACGGTTTTAGATCCATCTGAGAATTCTAGAGTGATTTTGCCCTCTTTAACCTCAGCACCAGATCGCCCTATAGCAGCTACGATGCGCCCCCAGTTGGGGTCCTCGCCAAAGACAGCAGCCTTCACTAACGTAGAGCTCACAACTGCCTTTGCAGCTTTTTTTGAATCTTCTTTTGACCTTGCGCCCCTGATGCAAACTTCGATAAATTTGGTTGAGCCTTCACCGTCTCTTGCCATCATCTTTGCCAGTTGAATGCATACAAAATCCAAGCCTTCCTGAAATCTTTCCTCAGATATCTTCTTGTCTCCGGTTGCGGTCAGAAGAACCATATCATTCGTACTAGTGTCGCCATCAACGACGAGCATGTTAAAGCTATTATCTACTGATTTTCTTAGACATTTTTGCAGCGATTCTGTTGGCAGCTTAGCATCTGTGTAGATGAACGAAAGCATTGTCGCCATGTTCGGCTCGATCATGCCTGACCCCTTTGCGATCCCTCCTATGCAGACACCGTCGATCTCAACCGCAATTTGTTTGATTATCTTGTCGGTCGTCATGATTGCCCTTGTCGCAGCCTCACTACCGATAGGCTCTGAGGTCAATCCTTCCATCACATTTTCAACATGGTCCTCGATCCAACCCATATTGATAGGATGCGCGATGATTCCTGTGGAAGCGACTCCCACGGATTCAGGATCAATACCCAATGCACTGGCAACCAACAGGGCCATCTTTTCTGCATCTTTAATACCTTTATCTCCCGTAAAAGCATTGGCGCTCCCACTATATGCTATAATAGCATTCATAATGCCGGGCAAGCGCCTGCTTGTAACGACAACCGGTGCAGCCCTTATTTTGTTTAGGGTAAATACACCCACTGTTTTACCTTTTCCAATTATGACCGCAAGACCTTGTCCGTCTTCTTTTATGCCATAAGCCTTAACGGCAGGTACTGCACATACTCCTCCGCTTAGAAGCTTCATCTTTTGCCACCGAGTCCTGCTATTATATCTCCCCTCGTGACGATTCCGACCAATTTGCCACCATCGATGACTGGAAGCCTATTGATATCGTGCGTGGTCATCATCTCTGCTGCTCTCTCAATACCATCTTCGATTGAGATAGTGTGCACCCGTTTTGTCATGACATCTATTACTGGTATATTACCTATGTTCTCTAGTGCTTTTTTCGTCTCAACCCATCCCACCAATTCACGTATGGGTACCTCTATAAGCTCCAATGGACTCGGCAGCCAAAGTTCTCTGGAATATTTTGGGGTTCTTAGAAGTCGAAGGATATCACCTTCGGAGATTATGCCCACCAATTTGCTGCCATCCATTACAGGCATACCGCTTATATTGTTCTTCCTCATTTTTTTTGCGACAACGCTGACAGAGTCAGTGATGGTGCACACTACTACTTTTTTTTCCATAACATCCTTAACTTTCATGATACTCATGGTACCATCCCAGGCGCCCATAATCCCCTTCTCTCATCCAGACCAAACATAAGATTCATATTCTGTATCGCTTGTCCAGATGCACCTTTCGCCAGATTATCTATTGCAGAGATAACCACTACTCTGCCATCCTCTTTATCAAAGCAACCGATATCACAGAAATTTGAACCACGAACTACGCTCAGCGATGGCATAGTATCTCGAACCCTTATGAATGGCTCACTAGCATACATCTCCTCGTAGAGACCTGCTACTTCCTCGCTCGTAATTGTATCTCTCACAAATATATGTGCCGTAGTTAAAATTCCCCGAACAGAAGGAATGATGTGCGGTGTAAATTCGATTTTGCATGTACCTAAAAGTGTCAGTTCTTGCCTTATTTCTGGCAGATGCCTATGCTTGGTTGTATTATAGGGCACTACATTTTCTGCCATATTTGGATAATGTGTAACTTCTGAGGGTTCCATACCAGCTCCAGAGATGCCCGTTTTTGAATCGAATACGATTAGTTCTGCTTTGTCTGCCTTTACCAATGGGGCAGCTGCTAATATTGCTCCAGTAGAAAAACATCCGGGATTTGCCACTAGGTTTGATCTTTTGATATCTGCTTTGTGAAGCTCAGGCAAGCCATATGTTGCAATTCTATCCTGGTCAGTGTGAGTTGTCATATATGTGGACTCATATATCCTAGGAGATAGTCTGTAATCGGCACTTAGATCGACAACTTTGACGTTCTGTGCTATTAATTCAGGGACATAGCCCATTGCAGCCTTGTGTGGTACTGCCGTGAAAACGATATCAGAGCGTTTTGCAACTTCGCTTGTAGAAAACTCCCCAAAAGACAAATCTAATATTTCCGAGAGATGTGGGTGTACAACAGAAATGGGCTTGCCATTGAAGCGTCGTGATGTCACTGCTACTATTTCAGCATCAGGATGATTTACCAAGAGACGAAGTAATTCACCTCCTGTATAACCTGCTCCACCTATAATCCCAACTTTCATGTGTATCACTTATACCAACGATATAAAAGATGTTTCGTTGTAGCAAAATTTTATTGTGCAATCAGAACAAGCTATCGCGAGGATGATGAAAAAAGCAGCAGAATGCGCAGAAGCTATCAAAAAGCACAATCATGCACTCGTGATTTCGCATATAGATGCCGATGGATTGACATCGGCTGCAGTTATATGCAAAGCTCTAGATCGAGAGGGAATAGAGTACGAGACCAGATTTTTGAAGAAACTGGATCTGCCAGCATTGGATGAAATTGCAGATCTTAATGCAAAGTTGACAATATTTACCGATCTTGGATCCGGTATGGTAGGCGAGATCAGTAAATTGGACTCTGAGGTCATAATCGCCGATCACCATCAGCCAAAAAAAAATCAACATAAGTATCACCTCAACCCTCATTTATTTGGCATAAACGGCACCAATGAGTTGAGTGGCTCCGGAACTACTTATTTGATTGCTAAAAATATGGGGCCTAATCGCGATCTTGCCGACTTAGCGACCGTAGGCGCTGTTGGAGATATGCAGGCTATGAGAGATCGAAGATTAGTCGGAATGAACCGCAGTATAATGCTTGAAGGTGTTGATGAAGGCGTGCTTTCCTTTGAAACTGATATTCGGCTTTTCGGACGTCAGACTAGACCGATTCACAAACTGCTAGAATATTGTACGGATCCATTTATACCCGGCATAACTGGTGACAAGGAAAATTGCATAAAATTCCTTCGCAACCTAGGAATCAGCCTCAAAGATGAGGATTGGCGCAGGTGGATCGATCTAAACAGAGAGGAAAAAAAACTGATCGTTTCTGAGATAATTCAACTATGCTTGACTAGGCAGATACCTGCATACAAAGTGCAACACTTGGTAGGAGAGGTATATACTTTACTAAAAGAGGCAGAGGGGACAGAGCTGAGAGATGCATCAGAATATTCCACGCTATTGAACGCCACAGCACGCTACGATCATGCAGACGTCGGGCTTGCAGTTTGTATGGGTGATCGCGGGCTAGCCTATGTGCATGCGCGCAGTTTACTGGCTCAACATAGAAAGAACTTGACCGAGGGGTTGAAACTGGTCAAGGAGCAAGGAGTCATAGAACTACAAAATCTCCAATATTTCAATGCAAGGGATAACATATATGAAACGATCGTTGGTATTATTGCAGGAATGATTTTTAGCTTTGGAGGAATAAACCGCAATCTCCCCATAATCGCATTTGCTGATTCTGATAAGAGTATAAAAGTATCAGCCAGAGGCACACAAGATATGGTTCATCGAGGATTGGACCTAGCATTTGCACTTCAAGAGTCCGCCAAAGAAGTTGGAGGCGTTGGAGGGGGACACGACATAGCAGCAGGAGCAACCATCCCTATGGGGGCTGAAGAAGAATTTTTGGCAATCTTGGATGCAAATATAGGAAAACAGTTGAAAGGACTTGGATAATTACGCTCAATGCAAAGTCACTGCACAGTAGCACTCTGTGGTCAGAGTTTCTTCTTCAACATACAAGTTTTTCACAAGAAGTGTAAAGAAATCGTTCGACTTATTAAAAATTACGTTATCGTACTTTATCTCCAACTCCACGTGTTTTTCTTATTCTAAACAGAAAGCTTATTAAAACTGATCATAGATTATATTCTGAACCCTTTCATACCTTTCATACTGTTTTACCTGCTCCACTTTTGGCAGATATGCTTCAATTTACTCCACACATATATCAGATGAAGGGGGCATACCCTGACAAGAGGGTACAATACAAAGATGTTCAGATCAAAACGTCCAAAGGAGCTATTGAACGAGATAAAATGGCGTGATATGGATCTCTCAAGATGCGAGATTTACTATGTTCATAGGGGAGCACCTAATGATACGAAGATAATTCGCGGGGATAAGATAGAGGAGATAGGAAGCTCCTTCCTCAACTTTAAAAGGGCTAACGCCACTCCTGATTCCGAAGGAAGAGTCCCTTCGATCATGATACCCTATCACAGGGTCTTTCGAATAACTTATGAAGGACAAGCGATCTATGAAAGATAGCAAGTCGTATGATTAAACTTTCGAAACAACCTTTTTCGGCCAAAAAGTCCTAGGTATATCTTATTGAAATCGACATGGGATGCTACCTTTTCTACGCTAGATTTTTTACTACAATGCTGTCTCTTCTTTTCGATATTTTTATTAATTGCCTAAATTAGGTAATATTGTCTAAAATTAACTATATATAAAAACAACATCAAAATTATCAATGTTAGCGACCAATGAAACTCCATAAAGAGCGCCGAGTGTGGGGGCGCTATACAAGGCAGCCTTTGGGACCCTTGCCACTTAGTCAATACCCAACTAAAAGGGGAGGAACAAATGAAAAATGAAAGGAACCTATGGAAATCAATTATAGTGATTGCTGCAATCTTGACAGTGCTTGCAATTGTTATGGTAGGGACTGCTTCTGCAAAGTCGCTCTATGTGAATAGGGATCTTAACGCCAATAGTCCGATTCGGGCGTATGATATCCAGCCGGCGCCTAATTATTTGGTTTATCAGAATGACTCAATGCCGACTAGATATGGTGGTGCTGGGCTTGCCATTGACACAGATTCAGAAATATTATTCGTCACATTTGAGGGTTCGGGCAAATTGGACATAGTTGATGCCAAAACCTTAGGAATTTTGGGACAGGTGACCGCACCCAATGCAACCAACTTGGCTGGCATCGTCGTGGATCAGGACAAGCAGAAAGTCTATACCATAGACCGAAGTACCACTACACTCTATGTTTACTCTTGGGATGCGACCAACAAAACACTGTCTCTTGATAGTACCCAGACCCTGACCGGAGTGTATCAGTTATATGGAATTGCACTCGACGAAGTAAACGACAAGCTTTACGCAGGTGACCTGACCATGACGGTTAAAATCTTCAACACGGCGGATTGGTCGTCAGCTGGTAGTATTTCGGTGAGTCAGGATGCCATGGGCGTTGCTGTTGACGCAACAAATGGATTCGTTTATACGGGTAATGCACATCCCAGTTACGGAAGCTTGGGTCTACTATCCAAATATGACATGAACACTAACACCGAAACCAACGTAAGCATACGCACGCTATCAGGCGGCGTTAGTACCGACAACGTCGTAGGATTGGCCGTGGATCCAGCCACCAGTCTGCTATATATCACTACTGGTAATCAGGGCAGTGGAGGATCCGACAGGATAATGGTGTTCGATTCCAACCTGAATGTGCTTAACACGACGGGCGACATTGGAAACCCCACAGGGATAGTTGTTCCGGGCAAGGATATCTCATACAACCCGCTCAACCTCAGCAAGGACGATGGGCTTGGCGGTGCATGTGTGAACCTAGGAGATAATATCACCTACACAATTTCCTATACCAACGCAAATACCTACAACGTGACCGGTGTGACGATCACTGATACACTTCCACCTGAAGTGACATTTGTGTCTTGCACTGGGGGAGGTTCGCACTCTGGTAACACTGTTACATGGAACATTGGCACGATTACGGCTGGAGCATCAGGTTCTGTAACGCTGACAGTACAGGTAAACCTAGGCACTCCGCCAGGAACCAACATCATCAATTACGCCACTATCAACGGTGCTGAACCTGGTACGGGTCCAACTACCGTAAGTGAGACTACAGTTACATGCCTCAACCAGCCACCAGACATTTCTGACGCACATCCAAGCATAGATTGCATCTGGCCACCCAACCACAAGTTCGTTGACATAACTATAGAGGGTGTCACAGATCCGGACGGAGATAGCGTCACAATCATCATTATTGGCATCACCAGCGACGAGCCTACTTCTCTCACCGATGGTGCTGGAGGTGCTGAACACG
>JBHPDI010000021.1:0-17562 GCA_042577985.1 Halobacteriota archaeon
GATCAATGAAATGAAGAGCAAGTATGGGATGTCCCCTGTACAACTTTTAGATAAGATAGGTTTTTTTGGACCCGATGTATTAGCCGCTCATTGTGTTTGGCTTTCAGAAGAGGATATCAAGATTTTAAAGAAGAACGATGTCAAAGTAGCGCACAATCCAACCAGCAACATGAAACTCGGATCAGGAATAGCGCCAGTTCCAGAGCTTATAAAAGGTGGGATTACCGTAGCGTTGGGAACCGATGGATGCGCATCCAACAACGATCTGGACATGTTCAGGGAAATGAAGATGGCTGCGCTGCTCCATAAGGTCCACAAGCTCGATCCGACCATGATTCCTGCAAGAGAGGCGCTAAATATGGCAACGATTAACGGAGCGAGGGCACTTGGAATCGATTCAGGAGAGCTGGCAGTAGGCAGGAAGGCAGATATCATAATCGTAGACACAAACAAGCCCCATCTGACACCAAAGCACAATATGGTCTCCCATTTAGTCTATTGTGCAAAGGGCAGTGATGTTTCCACCTGCATAGTGGATGGCAGAATCCTGATGGAGAACTACGAAATTACAATGTTAAACGAGTCGAAGATAATGGCTGATGCGGAGAAGGTTACGAGAGATTTAATGAATAAAGTCGCATAGGGTCAAATAAGATCGGAAATAAAATAAAATGCTTAGACTTTTTTAATTGATCTTCTCAAATATTCTATTCGATCTTTTAATATCTTGAATGTGATAGTTTGACTGAATGACAAAAGAACTTGGAAAAGATAGGAACAAATTAATCAATTTAACTCTATTAGTAGTCGGGTTCTTCATAGGATTTTTTTTATTAGAGGTACTTGTTCATGAGTTAGGACATTATTCATTTGCATATTTTTTTAACAAGTCAGCAATAAAAGGGTTATACTACTCTCCTATCCATATTTTGAAGGCGATGTTATCATTATTAAAAAACCCAACCAATGTTGTAATTCTGGCACACGTTGAATACCATAGCAGTGTGTTTGAATTGTTTTCTGGATATCAAGCATTGTTGGTATTTTTTGGCGGTTTAATTTTTGAATTAGCATTTTTTGGATTGCTTTTGATAGTTTTGTACATGCTCGCTAATAGATACAAAAAGGAAAAAAATAGAGCAAATTTATACCTTCGCAGTCTTCTGCTTGGCATAATCATTAGCATGGTTTTAATGGTGAATAGTTGGATAATGGATGGAATGACCGTCCTCTCTCATTTTACAGAGGATATACACGTTATAGCGGTAACCATGGCTATATCTTCTGTTGCAATTTTCGGTATTTGGCTCTATTGTGTCAATGTATATGTTTGGAAATGGTACTTCAAAGACCTACCGAAGACAGAAATTATGTTAATGTTATGCAAGTTGAAAAAATCTAAATCATAGAATAGGTGGTAGGTTACCATCATGATTATGGCAATTCCACGTAAAAAATCTATTTCCCAAAATCGCTTTTCAAAACTTTTGTCCACTAAACTAAATTAGAAATTAAAGAATATATAAATTATCAGTTTCTTTTTAACAATTTTAACTCTTTATTGTGACATCACACCGAAAAATATTATACCTAATGATGCATTTTTGAAATGATGAAAAGAAATATCAGGGTGGAGCAGCTCACCCAAACACCAATTGAAACAACTAGGATTGAGCTAGTCGAGAGAAAAGGAATCGGACACCCAGACTCAATATGTGATGGTATCGGCGAGGCTGTGAGCAGAGAGCTATCAAATGAATATCTTAGCCGATTTGGCAGAATACTCCATCACAACACGGACCAAGTAGAATTGGTGGGTGGTGAGGCAAATCCTCTCTATGGAGACGGAGAAGTGATGAAACCCATCTTCATCCTTATAGGCGGAAGAGCAACCTCTTATGTCGGCGATGAGAAGATACCGGTGGGAGTGATAGCCCATAAAACAGCAAGGGAATATCTAGAGAAAAATATCAAGAATCTTGAACCTCATCACGTTGTCTTTGATCAACGGATAGGGCAGGGTTCTGTAGACCTCATAAACGTTTTCGAGAGAGGAAAGGTACCAAACTCGAATGACACATCTTTTGGCGTAGGACATGCTCCATTCTCAGAGACAGAGTTAGTGGTGTATAATACAGAGCGAGCAATTATGAATTTGAGAAAGAAGATGCCGGCAATTGGAGAGGACATAAAAGTAATGGGCTTGCGCATAAAAGATCAAATCACCCTTACTGTCGCTAATGCCATTGTTTCGAAGTATGTAAACGATCTAGAGCATTATAAGATGGTAAAAGAGGAAGTTGGTAATCACGTCCTAGATATAGCCAGGCAATATACCCAGCGCGATGTTTCGGTGGCTGTGAACATAGCAGATGATTATGGTGCTGGCTCGGTCTATCTAACTGTGACCGGCACTTCTGCAGAAATGGGCGACGACGGCTCTGTAGGCAGGGGTAACAGATCTAATGGATTAATCACGCTTAATAGACCTATGAGTTTGGAGGCAACAAGCGGCAAGAACCCAGTCAGTCACGTGGGAAAGATATACAATTTGTTATCCACCCAGATTGCGCAGGATATATCAGAAGTGGAAGGCGTGGGGGAAGTCTATGTACGAATTCTCTCTCAGATAGGGCAACCGATAGACAACCCAAAGATTGTTAATGCCCAGATCATACCCACGAAAGAAGTCACAATGGAAAAAATAAATCTAAAGGCAGAGGTTATCATAGATGATTGGCTGTCGGACATCAAAAAGATAACTGATATGGTAGTCAGAGGGGAGCTAAGCACTTTTTAAATCTTCTTTTTATATTCCCTGATCAATGACTCCATCTTATCAACTCTCATTTTTCTCGTATTTTCCTGCCATTTTTGGATTGCCAGATATAGCATATCCGGATCCACAACTGCAAAATCGGCAATCCTATTAATATTCACTTCCTTCGTGGAAAGTGTGGGAGTGCCCCTATCTAAAAACCTTTTTTTTGGAGCATAGGACATTTCATTTTGGATGATCACCACCCTAATTCCTTTGCTTATGAGTAAGTCTGCCGTGGTGTTGCTGCCTCCACTGGCATCTTCTAGGAAAACCATATCTCCTTTTTTGAGCCCATACTTGGCTTCTGTCTCTAAAATTGAGTCCCTCGTGAATGAAGATATCACTTTCAGGGGAATTTTCTCTCCCAAAAAATCCAATGTGTGGAAGTGCTTTAATTGATCTATTTGAGCGGATAACAGGGATATATAATCATCTCTTTTTCGCAATTCTTTTTTTAGACGAGAGATATCTTTGTCTCTACGCTTGATCTCTCTTGTTTTCCTTAATGCTCTTTGATCTTTGATTTTTATGCCATCTAATAATCTAACGAGTTCATCTATTCGATCCTCTTTTTTGGTTATCTGGGATTGCAGTTCTTCAACATATTCTCTGAGCCTAGAGATCTGTTTTTCCCGGCGATGAATATTCTCATGTAGCTCTAAGACTTGATTGTCGGTGATTTTTACCTCTTTTTTTTGTACCTTCTCTAATTTATCCGGCATAGACAACTGAGAAATGGCAGCATCGATAGAATATCCACGGATGACAAGCGCTTTCATTTCGTCTGTATCTATATCGACAGGAGTCCTTTTTTCGATATGGATGAACTTATTTTTGCAATCCCTGAATGCCCATAGAGCAGCAGCCAATGCATCTCTTTCATGCTCATTGCGGTATCTGAACTGCTTTGCTAAGTTTATCTTATCATTCGTTGGCAATGACTCATTTGGTGAGAATAGGACTGCGTTGAATGCTCGCTTGATTTTTTCAACAGTGTTTGGGGCAGGCGTTACGTCAGATGCTATGATCAGAGGTCGCCCATATCCGATTATATGTTCTATCACATCTGATATCGAAACAACCCTAGAACTAAATAGGTTGACTAGCCCTCCGTTTATGTCAAGGATTGCAACTCCCGTGGTAGTGCCAGGATCTATTCCAACGATAAGATATCCATTTTGCACATATTATTATTTAATGGATTATGATAAAGATAGTTTTCCTATGAAATGCGACAAATGTTTTCACAGGGCAATAATCTATCAAGAATATTCTGGCATGCATTTGTGCAAGAGACACTTCGAGAGAGATGTTGAGCGAAAGGTCAAGCATAGCATTCGAAAATATAAAATGATCGAAAAAGGAGACATAATCGCATTTGCACTAAGCGGTGGCAAGGACAGTACAGTTTTATTGCACACAATTCACTCTTTATTCAAGGATCATCCCGATATACGATTTATTGCAATATCGGTCGATGAAGGCATTAAGGGCTACAGAGAAAAAACGCTGAAAACAGCGAAGCAGGCTTGCAAAGAACTTAACATTCTGCATGAGACAGTATCATTTGAAGATCAGTTTGGGTTGACAATAGATCAAATGGCGGATCGAGGAGATCGAGCACCTTGCACTTACTGTGGAGTTTTTCGGCGAGTGACGTTGAACAGGACTGCTAAAACATTGGGTGCTACAAAACTGGCAACTGGACATTGCTTAGATGATGAGGCGCAAACAGTACTGATGAACTTGCTGAGGGGAGATGTAGAAAGATTGATCAGGCTTATGTCCACAAAAAAGCCCGGACTAGTTCCACGAATTAAGCCGCTGAGAAATGTACCGGAAAAAGAGACTGCACTATATGCTCTCTCAAAAGAATTACCCGTCTTGTTCGATGAATGTCCTTATTCAAATATCTCTCTAAGAGCAGAAATACGTGACATGTTAAATGTCTTTGAAGTTAATCATCCAGGCACCAAGTACTCGTTGATGAAGAGCTTTGATATTTTGACCAAATACCTAAAAAAAGAGATAAAAGGTGTCGACCTCCGACGATGTAGTATCTGTGGAGAGCCGACTATGGGCGACATTTGTCAAACATGCAAGCTACTAAAAATCATCGGATCACGTCGATGACTGGTCCATGTGCGAGTTGAGGCGGAATCTTTCCCAAATTGGGTCCAAGTACTTGCGGAGATCTAACTCCAGTCATGATGGCCATTACCTTGACCTTGCCCCTATAATTCTCGTCAACCCTTGATCCCCATATCATGTTTGCATTTGGATCGATTTCCTTTGTAAGCGCTGATGCTATTTCTTCGGCTTCCAGTAATGTGAGGTCGGGTCCGCCCGTGATGTGGATCAATGCTCCGGTTGCACTCCTGTAATCTACATCTAACAATGGATGGTTCAATGCAGTTCTCACAACCTCGTGTGATTTGTCTTGGCTATGGGTTTCACCAACTAGCATGACAGCAACGCCACCACAGTGCATTATTGACTTGACATCGGCATAATCAAGATTGATCAGCGATGGCAAAGTTATCGTTTCAGCTATGCCTTTAACAGTTTCTGAAATAAGTTGATCCATCACTGAGAACGCTTGATCTATTGGAAGGTTTGGCACGTAACTCAAGAGCCTGTTGTTGTCCAATACTACAACAGTATCTGCAGCACGTCTTAGTTCCTCAATACCTTGTTCTGCTAATACTCTTCTAGTTTTCTCTACTTTAAATGGGAATGACACCATTCCGACTACGATAGCTCCCTCATCCTTTGCAACTTCTGCAACGACTGGGGCCGAACCCGTACCAGTACCGCCTCCCATGCCAGCAGTTATAAAAACAAGGTCAGTATCTTTCAAAGCCTCTTCCAGTAACATCCTGTCAAACTCAGCTGCTTGCCTTCCCACATGTGGGAATCCGCCTGCTCCAAGACCCCTGGTGAGTGATCTGCCGATTAAAATCTTTTTACATCCCTGAACGAATTCCAAGTGTTGTTTATCGGTGTTTATAGCTATCGTTTCAGCACCAACTACGCCACCAAGACTGCATAATCTTTTAATTGTATTGTTTCCTGCCCCACCGCAACCGACGATTGCTATTCTCGGCGTTCCGATATCTTCAATATCGCTATTTATTATCTTCTCTTGCTCAATTTCAGAATATCTAAAAGCGTCTTCTATAATAGATTGCATTTTTTCCATCCCCCATTTAATTTTGTCTGCACTGATTACATATAAACTTTTTGTTATTGTATCCAAAGTTAATTATTTGTTATCAGATTTGTTATCATATATGGGTGAAACTTTTTGTTATGTTATCAAGTTTGTTATCAGATTTGTTACCATTAAATATCCAAATCATCATCTAAGGGTAATAAACGCCCGAGTCGGGATTTGAACCCGAGTCGAAGCCTCGACAGGGCCTCATGATGGGCCACTACACTACCCGGGCAAAAGATAAAGGAAGTGTGTGGGATCATTCTTTTCAAAATGTCCCGCCCTTAATCCCGCCTCCCGGATTTGAACCGGGGACATCGCGGTATCTGCGTGTTTTACGCAACAAGAACTACAGCCGCGCACTCTAACCAGACTGAGTTAAGGCGGGCATACTTAATATCAAAGTAATACTTAACTCTTTCTAATTAATAGCACCTGTTACTCCAAGAGTCTTAAATTTTATGTTCTCTGGTGCTTCAGGTAACATTTATAAACTTTAAACTCATCAATTGGCGGAAGTGGTAAACTAAATGAACAAAAAATTGATTTTAGGTGCAGGGATTCTAATAATCGTCTCAATTATCTTTCTTGTTTTGTTTATGCCTCAAATGGGAACCGGAGACACGATAAAGGTAGAAAAGGGTGATACATTTTCCGTAGTTTTGCCTTCAAATCCGACTACCGGTTATAGTTGGGGGGTAGACTTTGACTTTAACTACGTTCAATTAACTGATAGCGGATATGTAACAAGCAACCCTGTTCTTGTCGGTAGTAGTGGTAATGAGACCTTTGAATTTCTTGCAGTGAAATCAGGAACAACCGAAATAACATTCTCTTATATGAGGCCATGGGAATCAAAACCGCCCCTAGATATTAGAGTTTTTAAGATAATAATTGAATGAATTTTTTTGATTTACTTTTATACATAAAACGGCCAACTATGGTTAAAGTATGAGAATTTAAAAACTTTTTTAAACACTAATTAATAGTGTATTACTGTGGAACAAAATAAGGACATAGCGCGACTGGATGGCGCGAAAGCGACAACAAGGATAGTCAGCTTCGATTATCTTCGCACGACTGCCATCCTCCTGGTGCTAGTTCATCATGCAGTACTTGCTTATGCCACATTTGCGTTCCTTAATCCTGCGGATCCGATCGCAACATTCAGTCCGGTCGTCGATAGCCAGAAGTGGTCTGGTTTCGATCTGATAGCTTTGTTCAATGATACTTACTTTATGGCATTGCTGTTTTTTATATCGGGCTTCTTCATCTGGCGAAGTATTTCACGCAAGGGCACCCGTTTGTTCCTACGTGACAGGCTTATTAGGCTTGGAATACCTTTTGTCATCGGTGTTCTATTCATAATTCCCCTCGCCTATTTCCCAGCCCAGCTGGAAGTCGAGCTAATTTTTGGAGGGAATACGAATTATATTGACTTCTGGTCTGGTATGATTCGTACCGGCTTCAGGACAGCTGGCCCGCTCTGGTTTCTGTGGTTGCTGCTGGCATTCAATGTCCTTATCGCCATATTGTACCGGATAGCACCTCATTTAGATGACATTATAAGATTGCGAGCATCCTCCATCTTTAACCGTCCCTTAGCGTTTTTTGGAGTGCTGTTTGGAATTTCAACAGTCGCGTACATGCCTATGGTTCTTGTATTTGGAATTGATCATTGGACCAATATCGGCCCGATAACTTTTCAGACCAGCCGCATATTGCTATACCTGGTATATTTCCTCATGGGTACAGCAGTCGGTGTCTACGGACTCGAAAGGACTATTTTCAACTCAAATAGTAAGTTTGCAAGACGCGGGTGGATCTGGATGTTTGTGAGTCCTGTGTCATTCGTTGTAGTGCTCATTTTTCTTGTTAATCCCACTGGATTGATATTCTATGGGATAGCTTTTACCTTCACCTGTGCAGCAGCAGTGTTTGGGCTCATCGCAATCTTCATCAGGTTCACGAAACAGCGTGTAGGTATCATCGACAATCTGAGCAACAACTCATATGGAATCTATATTATTCACTATCCAATTGTGATTTGGTTGCAATTCTGGTTGCTGGAGATACAACTTCCGGCGATTCTAAAAGCATCGATCGTATTCCTAGGAACATTGATCCTCAGTTGGGGTTTTATTGCTGCTATTCGTCGCGTCTCAGCGGTGGCAAGAGTCATCTAGACTGGATTCGTGGGGCGGGAGTGCAGCGGGGCTTGAGTAAATCTGGAACCCTTACTTTTTCCTTGATTTTTTTACTATATCAATAATCGAAAGAATCACTCCAACCCCCATAAATGAATAGCTTATTAAACGGCCTTGAAATGTTGCTATAGAAATAATTCCGAAGAAGATAAATACGAAGGCAAGACTAGCTAATGGAGTGAGTTTTTTCTCTTTTTTACTTTTGCTTACGAAAAATATAAACAGGGCGACAATAGCCAAGACTACAATAGATGTGGCGATGTAGATTTGTGATATAGTCATGATATTACTTTAGTTTAATAGAGTTTATAAATTTATTGAATTGTGGTTCTGTTGAAAAATGCGGTGGTTGAAAGACCTTAGTTCCATGGGTGGGGCAGTCTTGTTGAAACTACAAACCGAAAATTCTACAGTACAATTCTCTTTTTCTACACTGTTTCCTCAAAACTCACCGTCAACTCTCTAATCTTCTCATCGTACTCCAGATCACTCTATAATCCTCCTGCGTAGAGTAAAAATTCAAGAAGATTATTTGAGAAACCATCTTTCCGCGTTTCCATAATTTGTTTCTGAATTTCGTTCTTGTGTGCCGATTGAATATAAAAAATCTAAATTAATGTGCAATTCAACCACGCTTAAACTTATATTGCGTTCTGTATAATGAATTATCATGGTAAAAATAGGTGTCATAAAACTTGGGAATTTGGGAATATCTCAGGTGGTTGATCTATTGCTTGACGAGAGGGCGGACAGGGATATAGACGTTCGCACATCTGGTTCAGGAGCAAAGATGGGGACTGTTGAAGCCGCGGACACGGCGAAATTGATGGAGTGGGACCCTGACCTGGTTGTTGTGGTCAGCCCAAACGCCTCACTTCCCGGGCCGAAGAAGGCGAGAGAATTGGTTGGCGATAAACCATGCATCATCATCTCTGATGCACCTGCAAAGAAGATTACAGATGATCTAAAGGAAAAAGGCTTTGGATATATTATTCTGAAAGGTGATCCACTCATTGGTGCAAGGAGGGAGTTTCTCGACCCGACTGAGATGGCACTCTTCAACTCAGATGCGTTGAAGGTGTTAACCACATGTGGTGCATCACGATTGGTACAGGAAGAACTGGATGTCGCAATAGATGCTATTCGGCAGGGAGACGTGAAGTTGCCGCAAATCATCGCAGGTGCTGAGACAGCTGTCAATAGAGCTAGGTTTTCAAATCCCTATGCCAAGGCAAAGGCAGTAGCCGCATACAAGATGGCCGAACTTGTTGCAGAGATGAACGTTCAAACGTGTTTCATCCTGAAGGAGCCTTCCAGGTATATTATGATGGGGGCCGCTGCCCACGAGGTTATGAGGGCTGCTGCATTGCTTGCTGACATGGCGAGGGAGATAGAGAAGAGCGGTGATACGGTCTCGAGAAGACCCCATGCTGATTCAGGACAAATTCTGGACAAGACCGGTTTGATGGATAAACCAGGGTGAAAAATGAAAAAGTGTCTGACCTGTGATATGATTCACATGCTTGACAAAAGCTATCCCGTCAGAAAGGCAAGACATGGAACATCATCTGGAAGGTGCGATTGGCATTCTTGGGATGATGACGGTGTGTGGATTTGCGATGTCTGCGGTAAGGCTCAGTTCGATGAAAATATAGCCTGGTGTCATAGACACGACAAATATGTTTGCAATAGTTGTGCAGAATACCAGAGAACAGACGAAAAGTATTGGTTTTGGCAACATTATCTTCTGCTCAAGTGCCCTGCCTGTGGAGAGGATCATCCTACACTGAGCAGGGCAGAGTATCTCGGAGAGCATCCGTGGCAGACAAATCCTTACGAATGCAGGGACATGCCGATATGGTATCCTGGGGGCAGAATTCTAACCGAAGTCTCAAAAAAGAAAATCGTCTCATGCCCCTCTTGCCAAAGAAAATTAACGATAAATACGGGTGGGGAATATCAGTGTCCATCATGCCGTAGTAGATTCGTCGTAAAAGAAAAATAAGGATTTTATTTTAAATACTATTTGACCCCTAAAATCTCCTTTGCTTTTAGCACTGCTTCTCTGGCATCTCCGGCATATGCATCCGCTCCTATCTCATCTGAAAAATCCTGTGTGACGGGCGCGCCACCAATTATTACCTTCACATCTTCTTTTATTCCCGCATTTTCTAACGCCTCGATCGTATCCTTCATCGAAGATAGGGTGGAGTTGAGCAATGCAGATAAACCTAATATGTCTGGCTTTTTTTCCCTAACAATTTCCACGAAAATCTCTGGAGGGACATCTATGCCAATATCAATCACTTGAAAACCAGCACCCTCCAACATCATCCCAACGAGATTCTTGCCGATGTCATGTATGTCTCCTCTCACGGTACCTATCGCTATTAAGCCTAAAGGTTTCATATCGCTTCTGGAAAGCAGTGGTTTCAGTATTTCCAGCGAGGCATGCATGGCTCTTGCAGACATAAGGACCTCAGGGACCGAGATATCTTTCTTTTTAAATCTTATCCCAACGACATCCATTCCAGGTATTAGCCCCTTATTCACTATTGCCCCGGGTCTAATCCCACTCCTTAAAAACTCTTCTGTGAGCCTTTTCACCTCTGGCATGTTGCCATCCGCCAGGGCTTTGGACATCTCGTCTAGCATTTATTAACCTTTATTTCCTCGATTGCTAATGACTTTTTTCTAAAAAGGACAGTTAATTTTAAAATAGACGCACTCATCGTATTTAAAGATGGAAATAGTTTTTCAGCCCTATGGAAAAAGAGTTAGAGTGCAGAAGGGAACAACCATTATGGAAGCTGCTGTAGCCGCAGGAATTCCTTTGGAGACGGTATGTGGTGGCAAGGGAATCTGTGGCAAATGTAAGGTCAGATTAATCAAGGGCCGTTCTCTTGGAGGAGAGACCCAGGAAGGTCTAATGTTGGCTTGTCAGACCAGAATAATCAGCGATGCTGTAATAGAGGTTCCAGCTAGTACAAGGCTTCTACAGCAAAAAATACTCGTTGGGGGGATTGAGAGAAAGATACCTCTCAACCCGAACGTACATAAATTATATCTAAAACTAAACAAGCCGTCCTTGAGTGATCAAAAATCGGATTTAAGTAGAATAACACAAGCTCTAGAGAGAAAAGATATTGTTATAGGAAATGTTAGTCTCAACTTCATCCAGCAACTTCCATCAAAACTTAGGAGTTCAGACTTCCGAGTAACTGTCGTACTGGTTGACAATGATCTGGTTGGGGTAGAGGAGGATAATACAACAGACAAAAAATATGGTATTAGCTTCGACATAGGGACTACGACCGTTGTTGGCTACCTGGTTGACCTAAATACAGGCAAAGATATCTCCTTCGCCTCAAGGATGAATCCTCAGGTAGTCTATGGTGAGGATGTTGTATCAAGGATCGATTTTGCCAAGACTGATGGGGGGCTGAGGGAGCTAAATGATAAGATTTTACAGGCCATTAATGAGATAATCGATGAAGTCAGCGTTTACATAGACAAAGAAAACATCTATGAGATAAGCATTGCTGGGAATACATGCATGCTCCATTTGCTCCTAAACATAACCCCCACGAGCTTAGCGCTCTCACCATATGTTTCTGCTCTCAAGGACCCCGTCAACATAAAAGCGAGCGATCTCGGCGTAAAGGTCAACGAAAAAGTGAACGTACATGTTTTGCCAACCATAGCTGGTTTCGTTGGCGCCGACACCATTGGTGTATTGTTGGCATCCCAGTTGGATGAAGGAGAAGATATTAGGTTGGCAATAGACATCGGTACTAACGTAGAGATCGCTTTAGGATCTGAAAAAAAGATCATTGCCTGCTCTGCTGCGGCTGGTCCAGCATTTGAGGGGGCACACATTAGACATGGGATGAGAGCCGCTCCAGGTGCAATAGATAGGGTTGTAATTTCGGATGGCGTTGTATATGGAAAAACGATCGATAATGCTACAGCAAGAGGTATAACCGGCTCTGGTCTTGTGGATGCCGTAGCTGAGATGTTGAAGAACCGAATAATCAATAATACTGGGAAAATTTTAAACGATCCAGAGGTACCGACCTTATATGGCGACCGGTTCGCTTACGAGAAAGGCGAGGCTGCGTTCGTCTTGGCACGGGGCATTACTATTACACAAAGCGATATCAGAGAGCTTCAACTGGCCAAAGGCGCGATCTATGCCGGTATCAATATATTGATGAAAGAGTTGGGCCTAAAAACATGCGATATAGCAGAAATACTTCTGGCCGGAGCTTTTGGTACATCACTGCCAAAGGAAAATGCACAGGTCATTGGGTTGATTCCCGATATATCCCCAGATAGGGTGAAAGACATTGGTAACGCTGCAGGAGTTGGATCGAAGATGGCCCTAATATCAAAAAATGCGAGATTAAAGGCAGCCCTCCTATCTAAAAAAGTCGAATACGTAGAATTATCTGGAAGAAAGGATTTCCAAGATGAATTCATGGATGCAATGTTCTTCCCGCACTCAAACCTGGATTATTTTCCACACGTGAAGGAATTGCTGGGCTAACTTAATTCACTACATTCCATTTCTTTTCGATGAAATCTTTTATACTTGAGGAATCCCGGGGACCAACCAATACATCCCAAGCGCTCTGAATCTCCAGGTCACCACTGATCCGGGCAGATAATCCTGGTATGATAATCTTTCTGTGTTTAACCTCTTCCTCGATTCCACTTTTTTTGATGGCATCCACTGCCTTGAAAGCATCTAATTGCCCACCTGCGACCGATACTTCGACACCTAGTCCCTCCGTATCGATAACCAAAAGATAGCAATCGACACCTGCCGATTCAATATCTGATGCGACGGTGTAGTAGGTCAAAGCAAAGTTCGTGGTCATAATAACAGGTGAATTCTCATCCGGATTGCCAAATCTCCTTAGACCCGCATCGACTGCAATTGGCCTTCTCGGATCAGTGTAGATGTTTTGTCTCAAAGTGACGATCGGAAGCAAAGCCCATATCTCAGGCGTATGGAGAATTATTAGATCAGCATACTTATCTATCATAGTGGCAGCGATCATAACCTCTTTAAAAATATTCTCTGCGCCCTCCCCATTCAACCATACTGTGGCTGGCACTCCTAACAAAGGATAACCAATATCCTCGTTCCAAATGGCTGCTCTCCTGGATGCCACAAAATTACCAAATGTGTTCGCAAGATATTGCCCCTCCACATGTGATCCAGGATCTAGGACTATATCCTCTATTCCCATAGATTCTAGGGCTTTTACCACCGACTTTAGCTCTGACATGTCATCATCAGCAAAAGCTACCACAGGACAATGGTATTTCACGGCAAGCCCTCCAATTTCCTTCCACGTATCCTTGGTCGCGGCGTAGATAAGTGGCCTCTCATGTCCCACGACTTTTAAACCCGATTCCAGCACAGAAGGATTCCATGAGCATATTATCAGGGGTTTTTTTGTATCATCTGATACCTTTGATACACATTGAGCAAATTTATCCGGGTCGTTTGATTTTGATCGAATGGCAATAATGTCCAGTTTTAGTTCTTCGCCGATTCTCTTGAAATAAAAATCGTTAATGTATCTAACCTTCCCTACTAACTCATCATCCTTCATCTCATCATGAACATCTAGTGCAATGGCAGTATTATTGAAATACGTAAGTTCATGTCGAAAGATGACCTCCTCTCCGCCTATCTTGACTGCCCCCTCTCCAACGCCGACTACCACTTCTTTAACGTTTGGAGCAAGCAGTTCTTTCAGGCTACGGTAACTTCCATCAAAATTTGGTTGCTTCAGTGGAGGGCAGTCTTCAAGCTTTACAGCTCTTTCTATGAGTTGCGAAGCAAAAGCCATACAAGTTTTTTCGCCACATTCTCCGCAGTTTGTCTTCGGCAAGTAGTTGTAGATATCGAGCGGTCCTATCTTCTTTGCCATTTTATCTCACCTCATGCCTATCCAATCTTTGATGTCCAGCTCATCGGTCTCTTTTAAACCGGATAAGCATTTGAAAGTGTCCTTAAATAATTGCATGGCAGTGGGATTCATCATCATGAACAGATTGCTCCCTGCAAGGCATAAAGTCAGTGCTGTAACAGCCTCCCATAAAGGGCCCCTCTTTTCCCGGTCGCCCCATTTTGGATTTTCCATCCATGCCTCTCTAGCACCCCACGCATTTGTAGTCCCAGAGGACATGGGCATCTGTAAATCTTTGTCCCCTTTGAGTGCTGCCAATCTAATTCTCTCCATGATACTAAATGAATATTCCAACCCATAACCCAGAGCAGCAGTTGTGGGGTCCATGATAATATTCTCTCTTTTTATTCCCAAGTCTATCAAATATTTATTCAATGTTTTCTGGTCATTGATATCCAGAGAAGTCCAGGACAGCACGACATGACCATGATCCAAGCATGCTTTTGCAATCCTCTTGTAATCCAGGTTCATGCTTGCGGAATTAATTAGACAACGCTCTCCTTCAGATACCTCTGCAGCCTTTTCTAAAACTTCAGGATCTTTGTCCGTGTTACCGGAGCCACCGATGATGATTGGGACTTTTACTGCCTGAAGCACGTTTTCTACAGTCTTAGCGGCTTCTCGGGCGGAAGTGTCTTTGATAGTAGGATCGGTGCTTATCAAATGTATGGTCACCACATCCGCACCATACTTATCCACGCATCTCTTCGCCCATTCTGCCGGATCGTCCATCACATCCTCAAAATGCTTTCTGACCGGTCCTGCCAGATGTATCTTCGTATCGAAAATATCATAGGCTATCACAGGCTCATTTGGGTTGTGTGCCTCAAAATTATAGAAGGGCATCGTTCTCTCTCCGCCAACCTTTATAACATTTTTTCTGGTCCCTCCGTTGGCTTTTGTTGCACCCAATTCCACTTCAAGGACCTCGCCAGGAAAATTTGCTAGAGGGACATCAAAGTCCAGATCGAGATATTCCGCTTTTTTAACAGACGGCTCTTTAATTGCCGATATCATCGGCAGTATAAGCCCCAGTTCACCAGCGATCATATCTATATTCTCGAGTTCTATCTCCTCTACCTTCTCCAACATTTTTACTATTTCTGTTAGATCGAGAGTGTTTTTCATTTTTCTGCCCTATGTAAGTCTTATTTTCTTTGCGATATCGTCTACAGCCTTTACTGCCGAGGAGCTTTCTGGCAGATCCAACAGGGATTTACCCACAAGGTTATATTCTGTTATTTCTCCATCCTCTGGTATCAAACCCGCAAATTCCAATCCCGTGGACTTGATTTTTTCTGATATCATTTTTTCATGTGAAGGATCAACCCTGTTCCCCACGAGATATAAATGTTTGAACTCTATTCCTAGTTCTTCGGATAGATTTTTAATCCTCTCTGCTGTCTTAAATCCGTGTACTGATAAGTCAGTCACCACTACCATATCATCCACGCCCTGTGTAGTCCTTCTGCTCAAATGTTCTAATCCTGCCTCGGCATCGATGACTATGTAGTCATAGCTCTTTGGGAGAGAATCTATAATGGTTCGAAGCATGTGATTTACCGCACAATAACATCCAGGACCTTCGGGTTTTCCCATAACAATAACATCAAAGCTAGGCATCTCAGCCATTATTTCAAGAACTTTGGCTTCCAACCATGCGGTCTTTGAATAACCTGGAGGTAATTCAGATTGCTTTGATATTAATTCCTCTCTAATATCTCCAAGGCTTCTCTCGACCGACACTCCTAGTGCATCAGGCAAATTGGAATCAGGATCCGCATCTATTGCTAAGATACTTTTTTTACCAGACTTAACCAATTTTCTGATCAGCAACGAAGCAAGTATTGTTTTCCCGACTCCACCCTTTCCAGAAACTGCAATTACTTTTCCCATGTTAGTTCATTATTTCGCTCTTTTGATGATCACTTTCTCAGCATGAATCTTTGCATTTTTAAGGACTATGGTTATCCCTCCTGAAGGAGTACCCACTCCTGAAATAGTGCCAATTGGCATGACCTCAAGAGCCTGAGCCTCTATGACCTCAGGAGGTTTCTCAACCCATCTTTCAACTACAGGGTGCCCTTTTTCCTTCAAAAATTCTTTTAGGGCGACGATGTCTGTGACATCCTCCTCTGTCGCAATTTTGTCATATAATTCTTCAGGTATGTAGTCCTTCATCTTCTCTTTCACTTCAGTCGGAAGCCAAATTATCCGATTCCATCCTCCGTCTACCTGCAAGAACTTCGGAGACCTCATGTATTCGAATGAGATGCCATGGAAGCCGTTGACCTGTCTTCCACCTCCTGTGGAATCTGCGAGAGCTCCAAAAGTTAATCCATTAGGTGTCTGTCCTTTGAAATCCCTGTGAACAACCCCTAGTCCATCGCATTCTGGAACATAAAATGTTGTAATTTCAAAGCAGCCACAAGATGTATGGGGATAGTCAAATGCCGTATACAACTGTATTCTGTCAATTTCTCCAAGTGACTTCTCGGAAACAATGTTGTTTACACCTTCATATTCGCCTTTCCATTCATCTAGACATTCTTCCTTCGGTATTTCAAATACTGGTCCTTTTGGATCAACCTTTGCAGCTGCTCTTCCATCAAACCAGCTTATGGCTCCGCAATTGGCGTATCTTTGAGCGGAGATTACACAGATATGGGATGGTGCAAAAGACTGACAAAGTGTGCAACCGTAAAAAACATCGACATCATCATCTGTCATACCTCTGGCCCTCGCATCTCTTCCCTCGTATATCTCAACTGCTTCTTGAAACTTTTTCTTCACTTCTGCAGGGTCAGTTACGAATGTGACTTGTATCTTTTCAATTATCCCCATCTCGCTTTTGAATAATCTCTGGAGGGCTTTTCCAGTTACATCGAAATTTAATCCTTTTTTAACTGCTTTTTTATCCAAACGCAACCAAATACTATCTCTCTGGTTTAGGTGCATGAAACCTTCTATGTAATTGCAGAAATCGTGTATACGTCGCTCCATGACCCCTTCCATCTCCACTTCGAGCTTTTCACCCGCAACCTCAATGTAGATACCCAAGGGCACCGAACTACCCTCTTCCAAATCTTGGACGTCCGGGCCGACTATTGTAATTTTTCCATCATTGACATCTTCTGGACTTTTAACCCTCAAGAGCTCGAATTTTTCTTTTACGTTGGGTCCGCCTAGCTCTACGTGCATCTGTGGTTTTCGAATTCTTTCCCCTTCATGGGCTAACCCCACTTCAACAGGGAGGTCTGCAAACATACCTGACGTACTCATTTATTCTCAATCTCCTGTGCAATTATAGTTAAATTTCTATACCAATCC
>JBHPDI010000022.1:0-16847 GCA_042577985.1 Halobacteriota archaeon
TCCAAAACTTCATCTGAAAACTCAACTTCGGATCGTACTTCAAAAACACATCTTCTCTCAAGTAGAATTATAAGCCCTCTAATTAATCGATAATCATATCCTTCTTCTAATTCGTCCAGTGGTAAATCACCTTGTCGTCTCCCCACGAATCTCTCAAATATGTGGATGAGTTCTTCTGCCATTTTTAGGCATTCTTCGTTCAAAGGTACGAACTTGGGGATTATCTTGCCCTTGTAGATTTTCTTGACTAAAAGCTCAGACGGAAGCATTTGAACCTATTCCTTTCCTCCTCTTTCTCGAAGTCCTTACTTCACTTGTTTTTCGCGATACTATTTCATACATTATCGCTTTCTTCCCTTCTTTCTTTCTAAGTATTCTGCCCAAGCGTTGTATGAACTCTCTTGAACTACCACTTCCGCTTAGAATTACGGCCACGTTTGCTTCCGGAACATCAATGCCCTCGTCAAGAACCTTCGATGTGACTACTACTCTGTACTTTTCGCTTCTGAAGTTGTCTAGAATCTCAGTTCTTTCCTTTCGGGGTGTCTTATGGGTGATGGATGGCATCAGAAACCGTTTTGAAATTTCCTGAACTAACAGGTTGTGCTCTGTGAAAATCAATATTCTATCGCTATGATGCTTTTCAAGTATGTCTCTCAGCTTGTCCAGTTTTGATCTTGAGTTCAGTGCTATCATCCTAGCTCTATGTCTAGCCAACAAAGCCTCTCTTGCCTTGGTATCTCTGCCAGTTCTCATGACGAAATACTGGAAATCCTTGGGAGTCCTCAAAACAATGTTGTGTGTGCGCAGATAGTTAGTGTAAATATAATTTTGTTTTTTATACTCTTTTTCCTCTCCAGGTGTTAACTCCGTTTTAATCCTTTCCAAGGTGTAGTTGGAAAGGTGTTTTCCCGCAAGCTTTGCTACAGGTATCTCGAAGACTTTTCCACCAATCAATTTTGTCAACTTTTCATGTAACCCATCCTCTCTTTCATAGGTTGCTGTAAGCCCCATTCTATATGGGGCAGCGTACATCTCAGCTATTTGTATGTAACCAGGTGACGGGAGATGATGAACCTCATCGAATACGATAAAATAGAATTTGTTGCCAAGACTCTCTGCCCTTAGATAGGCACTATCGTAGGTTGCAACGGTTATCGGTCTTAGGGTATGTTCTCCCCCGCCATAGATTCCAACTTCTATGTTAAACTCTGCAGATAGCCTGATACGCCACTGATCGAGTAAGTCCAGGGTAGGTACAACCACTAGAGTTGGCGTGTTAAGTCTAGCCGTAGCCTCTATTGCGAGAATGGTTTTTCCTGCGCCCGTTGGCAGAACTATAACTCCATTTCTTCCTGAATTGACCCAGGTCGTTAGCGCTTCCCTTTGGTAGTCTCTTAGCTTTAGGTTGCTTGAAAATACGGGACAAGGAATCAGATCCAAAACTTCATCTGAAAACTCAACTTCGGATCGGCTAAGATAATCAATAATATCTCTGTAGTGCATGGCCAATGCTCTGTATGCATTAGAACGAGAATCCCAGTGTGAGTTTGGAACTCTTATGCCACCTCTGATCAATATCGTTCCTTTGTCATAAATTAGGTGAATCATGTTATCCAGGCGGGGCACATCAGAAAATTACAGGGCACCCCTTGATACTATTTATTAATTCATTTTTCAATGTCGAATCTTGAACTTTTGTACAAAATAGGTCGTTAGCCCGGGAATATGGAAAATTTATAACTAGTTGTTTGGTATCTAAATAATTCCAAATTTCGTGGTCCCCGGTTTCTCCCTACTCACTTATCGTTCATACCCCACCACTCAGCTTATCTCCTCTACGCCATACCTTTTCCTATCCATTAACTCCTGCTTTTTAGCAGCATTCCATCCGCTGACAGCTTGGAGGTAGCCAGTTACCCTTGACAGATGCTCGACGCTCTCAGAAGAACAATTGGGGCATTTTTCGTGCAGTCCAGATGCGACATGAAAGTCATCCATACATACGGTCATGTCCTTAGTAAATGCAAAATAGCCCACTTGCGTATTTTTCGCAATATTCATGGCAAGAGCTTTTAATCCTCTAGGGTCAGGATAGGATTCCCCCATGAATATATGGAAAATATTGCCTCCATCCACGATTGGGAAGAAAGCATGCTCGATTTTTATCCTATCGATGAGAGAGATGTTTGCTCCAGGAAAAACATGCGTTCCGTTAGTGTAGTATATGGGTAAATCTCTTGTCTCTTTCGTCATAGATTTAGCATTCTTCTGATCGCCCTTGGCCACATTTGCAGCAAAAGGTGCGAATTCATCGTGTAATATATCTGCCACTGCAAACTTTTGTGCGCATGACTCTGCAGGTGTTCTTGCTAATACAATGTTCATGTTGTGCGTTTGGCTCAACTCCTTAGCATATATACCCATTTCCGTCATCGCCCTGATAGCAAGTTTCTTCGCATCGGGGGATTCATGCAATTGCATTCCAAGGTGGTGCTGAACCATCTCATTGATTCCAACAACGCCAATGATATAAACTAGATTAGATATGTAAGCGGCCATATCCCCCTTTTCACCAGTCATAGGGTCCTTTGGTCTTTGGGTTACAAACGGCATCCGGTTGTTCCTGATGATGATGTCCATCCACCTTTTCTTTACCTTGAATAGCTCTACAGAGATGTCCATCAAATGTTTCAGCTCATTATACAAGCGCTCATCGTCATGTTCTGCCCTAAAAGCGGCTCTAGGGCAATTTACCGAAACGACCTGCCATCCTCCCATTGAGAAGTGCCTGCCGTCTTTGAAAAGAAGCTTACTCTCAAATTCCTCGTCATCTGGTGAAGATGAAAATTGATAGGCACAACACTGATAACATGAAATACCCTTTCCTGCACCCCTGTATTCTGGTAGCTGGTTGTCAAAGTAGGGAGTGCCAAATTTTGCTGCTAGCTCAAAAGCAAGACCATATAGTTCATCATAGGTTGGTAGCTCCGGATATGTTCTGTTAAAATCCTCGTCCTCAACCATGAAATCTGGCTCGATGGATATCTCCGGCTTTGGAAAGTTGAACGGCTTGCCCCAGTAATCTCCTTGGAGCATGACATTCATCAACGCTTTGAAGGCCATGCGCACCTCCCTTTCGAACTCGCCGTAGGTTCTCAGTGGAGCATGCTCCCCGTTCCATATTTTTCCCCCATATACTGCAGGCTTATCCTTCCAGATCTTGGGAACTCCTGGCGTTAGCTGCACGCTGCTGAAAACCAGTTGACCTCCTCGGGCTACCATCATCTGCGTCATTTCGTATACGAACATCTGCATAAGCTGCTCAATTTCACCATAGCTTAGTCCTTCTAAGTAGGGTGCTATGAACGTTAGGAAATTGTAGAAACCCTGCCCTCCCGCAAAGTTGGTCTGCGCGCTGCCTAACGCTTTGACGGCATGTAATACAGCCACCTCTGCTTTTTTCGCCGGACCTGCAACGCTTGCTTTCGTTCCCGAACCATCCGGCATCAGACCATAATAGAAGAAATATCGCAAATCCCAGTCTTGACAAAAACTTCTCGTGCCAAAATATTCTAGATCATGAATATGGATATCTCCTTTTATATGTGCGTCAGCTAATTTAAGGGGAAGTGATAAGAGATATTGCTCCTTGGATATCTTGTCAGCCTTTTTCTTATGGGAAGTCTCTGCATTATCCTGTAGATTCGCATTCTCATTCGATTCAAAACCATCGCCTACGTCGATCATATGTGCGTCATACACAGGTGTCCCTACACGAGTTGAAATATTTCGCCACTCGATATGGTGGTTTTCTAGAAGGATGATGTTTACGATTTCCCTTACTAAGGGACCAGATAGAAATTTTACGCCCATATATTTTATCCGTTTTTCTGCTTCCTTTGCAAATTTAATAGCAGTATCCTCGTCGATTGGAGGTATACCATAGAACTTCTCAGCAAGCGTACTCTCCCTCAGTAGTTGTCTTACTATTGCTCCCCTGTCCCATTTTAGCATGTGACCATCGGATGTTCTTACATTGGGCATCACTTCTACTGGAAAACCTTCCAGTGTGGTTTGTACTAATCGGTGTATACTACCATCCATCTCAATCCTCTCTCAGCAAACCTAAGACCTTGTCAAATATTGACCCGTTTTCGTCGAACAAATCTTGTGACTTAAGAAAAGAGTCACCTATCTGCAGCACTGGTGCACTTATGGTGAAGATATCTCTCATTCTCAACTCTGTCAGTGCCTCCGGCGTTGCCATGTCCACCTCTTCATATGCTATTCCATGGGATTTTAGTAAGCCTTTTAGCTGCTTACATCTTGGGCACTTCTCGGTGGTATAAATTTTCACTTCAGAAATCATTTGAGAAGATCATATGATCTTTCTCTTTAAAACACTTTTTTAAATCACATCTGGTAAAAAGAAATTATGTCTGGTGGTAAAGTTTTGAGATATATTTACCACATCTGATAACAAAGGGAAAAGTTTATTCCTTTTTGTTGAGAATCACAATAGGGTATTGATTTGGGGCAAAAATTGTGTGAGCTTTTGACGGACATATTAAAAGAACGACAACTCTCAATCAGCGCCATCTCCCGCATGCTTAAAAAAGATGGGTGTGATCAGCACCGGTTGATTCTGACAGGCTACCTGAGAGCTTTAAGAGACCTAGGTCACTTGGTAGTGGAAGATGTGCCCCCATCTAAGGTCTATTCTTATAATATCAAGCGTGACAAAGATGTGTACTCACTTGTCGGGGAGCGGATAACGAGCATAGATGAAACAAAACGCTTTGCTGTGGGAGTTTGTGTGCTTCAACTTCTTTTCAACAGACCTTGCTTCAAACAAGAGCTGAAGTTGATTGGGCTGACGCCTAAAAACACAGAATGGACAAGAGAATCCAAGGACCCAAACTTGGGGGAATATAGGAACATAATAGATAAAATCAAAATTTTATCAGATGAACCCGCCTATGAGTTTGTTTGTAGAAAGGATGATCCAATAACAGATATCGGCGCAGAGGTACTTTCTGGCATTATTCGAGAGACAATGGATCTCAGCGGTCTTTATCTGAAATATCAACAGACGAAGTTGGTAGTATGATCAGGACGTTTATTGCGGTCGATCTGTCGAGCGAGATTAGGGAAAAGATAAAAGGCATCCATCGCCAGTTTGCAAATTATGCTTTAAGATTGGTCGATCCAGAATTAATTCACATCACGATCAAGTTCATAGGGGACGTATCAAAGGAAAAAATAAGTCCGATCACCGATGCGCTTAGCAGGATTCATTGTGCCCCTTTTGACATCGATATTGAGGGCATAGGGGTCTTTCCGAACATGGATTATATCCGTGTAATTTGGGTTAGCTCCAAAGGCGATTTTAGAGAACTACATCAAGAGGTAGAGGCAGCTATGAAGCCTTTGGGATTCCCACCTGATAATAGAAAGTTTACGGCGCATGCAACATTGGCACGATGCAAAAGAATCCCAAAAGAGCAAAAAACATCCCTAAAAATCAAGATAGCGCAATTGTCCGATGTTAAGCTTGGAAGGATGAAGGTCGATTGTATTAGGTTTAAGAAAAGCACGTTGACACCAAACGGACCGATCTATGAGACCTTGCACGAAGTGAGACTATGATCGCTGATATCTGCGCTCAGGTTCTGGAGAGAATTACGCCCAGCGATAGCGATAAAAAAGCCTTGCAGGATCTGACAGTTCGTATAATCTCTCATATCGATCGAGTTGCGGATGAAATAGGTGTAGATGCTCATGGATTATTGGTCGGCTCAGCGGCGAGAAACACATGGATAGTTGGCGAAAAGGATGTGGACGTGTTCATAACATTTCCAGAGGAAATTTCGCGCGAGGACCTTGAATCTCTCGGACTTCAGATAGCCAAAAAAGTTGCAACTAACTATGAGGAGCGATATGCAGAACATCCATATATTCGTGCTTTATATGACGATCATAGTGTCGATATAGTTCCGTGCTTTAGGGTCTCTGACCCTTCATCGATCAAGTCTGCAGTGGACAGGACTCCGTTTCATAACAAATACTTGCGAACAAGGATAAAGGGGCTGGAAGACCAAGTGCGCTTGCTCAAACAGTTCATGAATGGAATTGGAGTTTATGGATCGGAACTTCGCACAAAAGGTTTTTCTGGATATCTATGTGAATTGCTGGTCATAAAATATAGGTCTTTCCTAGGCGTGCTCGAAAGCGCAAGTGCCTGGAAAAAAGGCATCATAATCGATCTGGAAGGTCACGGAACTCTACAGCATGAAGATCCGCTGATCATCATCGATCCGGTAGATCCTTCCAGAAACGTTGCGGCCGCGGTCTCACTGGACAATTTTTGCATCTTCATCGATGCATCTCGCGAATTTATAAAAAAACCAAGCATCAATTTCTTTTTCCCTCCACTAATAGCGCCCCTCACTGATGATGAGATCGCCAAAGAACTTCAAGCCAGGAAAACTGACTTGTTTGCAATCGCGTTCCAGACACCCAATGTTGTAGAGGATATTCTCTATCCGCAATTGTACAAGGCGGTTAATTCTGTGGAAGAACTACTACATAGGAATGACTTCAGGGTGTTTAGAAGCGATGTCTGGTCAGGAGAGCAGTCTGTTATCCTATTAGAGATGGAAGTCGCCAAGCTCCCGAACATTAAAAAGCATATTGGTCCGCCCGTTGAGTCATCGGTCCACTCAGAGAAATTTAAAGCAAAGTATGCTAGGTCATACATAAAAGATGGAAGATACGTCGCTGAAATTCCCAGAGAATACACAAAGGTGAAGGATTTGTTGCTCTCCCAATTGAAGACATGCGGCTTGGGAAAGAATGTATCTGAAGCGATTGGAACTGGTTATAAAGTACTAAAGAACATGCAGATCGCCAAAATAGAAGATAGAGACTTCAGAATTTTTCTAAGGAAGTTTTTCAATAAAAGGTAACCTACACCATCTACATCTTTTTCAGGACGAGAATAATATAATAATTATCCTATCTTGTAAGTAACCGAAATGCTCGCGCTAAGCTCCACTGTTCCGGTTTCTATGCTCGTTGGAGGGATACCGGGAGCAGGCATAGCCCTAGGTGCGCCTTCTGCCGCACTCATGTAAACAGGTTGATAACCAACATAACCTTCCGATATCTGAGTAATTTCGCCGAGCTTTACTCCAGCACCTTCTGCCATTGAGTTCGCCTTTGTACTCGCCGACTCTGCAGCAAACTTCAAAGCGCTTGCGCGAAGTTCAGCCTCCTTTTCATCGCTTAGACCAAAAGAGATACCGCCGACATCGTTAGCTCCACCCCTTACAGCCACATCTATATATTTTCCAACTGAGTCTATGTTAGTTGTTTTTATGTTAAGGCTGTGCGTTGCAGTGTAGCCCACAATCTCGTTGATACCGCCTGAGTAGTTATACCTTGGTCGAATGCTGTAGCTTGATCTCACTATTTCCGAAGTTTTCAGACCCTCGTCCAAGAGTGCTTTTTTAACAGAATCCATCTTCAAAGCATTCTCCTCTTGGGCATCAATTGGTGTTTTTGCCTGCGTCTCCACTTCGATGTTAAAGTTCGCTTCGTCGGGGTCAGCGTAGAGGGTGTACGATCCCGTAACAGTCAAGCTTTCCTGCGTTGATTGTGTTATTATTACATCGCCTATGTTTGTCGGTTTAATGCTAGCACTGTAAACAGCTACTAGTGCGATTACGACAATAGCGAACACAAGAATTACATTTAGATTAATATTTTCCTTCATTTTTTTTCCTTGGGCGTATATTCTCTTTATTGGCTTAAATATCTTTTTAGGCTTTTTAGGAATATCTCAGAACTACCCCTACTACATATCTAAAAATTACGCTAATCCTACTTCTATATCTATAAAAGTCCTTAAAAGCTCAATTCCGACTTTCACGATTTTTGAAAACTTATCTTTTTATTATATATCCCAATATTCTGCCTGTACCTTTCTCACATCTCTGACTCGATTTCTAACTTGGTCAGACAAGTCATCTTTTGGTATCGGCTTCGGCTCGTTTATATTTATTTCTAGGTCTCCCAAAGAATTGAGGATCGATAAAATCGAATATGATAATCCGGTCAAATCATAGCCGCCCTCAAGCGCTGCAACGATTCGACCCTTACATGCGTGGCCGGCTATCATTTTGACCATATTAGTGAGCAATCCAAATCCATTTGCTGTCAGATCCATCCCTCCTAATGGGTCTGCAAAATGCGCATCCGCTCCCGCAGAAATCAGTATGAAATCTGGCTTGAATTCAGTTGCGATAGGTGCCAAGACTTCATTGAAAACATAGATGTATCCCATATCTCCGGTCCCAACTGGTAGCGGGACGTTAACCGTGAAACCTTCTCCGTCGCCAACACCAACTTCTTCTATGGCCCCCGTCCCAGGATAAAGTGGGCTTTGGTGGGTTGAGAAATACAACACAGATGGATCATCGTAAAAGATGTTTTGCGTACCATTTCCATGATGCACGTCCCAATCTATGATGAGGACTTTGTCCAGATGATGGCAGAGTTGAACATGGCGAGTTGATATGGCTATATTATTGAAAAGGCAAAAGCCACCACCTTGATCAGAATCTGCATGATGGCCTGGTGGTCTGATCAGTGCAAACGCATTATCTAGATCTTTAATGACTCTATCTGCTGCGCTCAGTACGCCTCCGGCTGCGAGCAGTGCAACATCATAAGAGTCTAATGATATTATCGTGTCGACATCCAACCTATCGATGCCTTTCTGGCATCTAGATCGTAACTCCTTGATGTAAGAGACTCTATGCACATATCCAACCTGATCGATTGTGGCCTTTTTTGGATGAATATCGGTTAACTTATCTAGCGCTTCAGTCTCTTCCAGTAGCATCATTATGTCGATCAACCTCATCTTGCTCTCTGGGTGATCGCCAGTATCATGCTTCAGGTAATTTTCATGATACACGATTCCAGTTTTGACCATGCAAGCACCCCACCAAATAGTAATAATACATCTTGATATAATTTGATATATTATATAGGTGGGGTCGATATGGAACTTGAGACCGTCAAGATAGTATTGCCAGCTGATTCCAATCTGATTCTTGGGCAAACACACTTCATCAAGAGCGTGGAAGATCTGTATGAGGCTATCGTTAGTACTGTTCCAAACGCAAAGTTTGGCATCGCATTTTGTGAGGCATCAGGTCCTTGCTTGGTGCGATGTGAGGGCAATGATGCTGAGTTGAAAAAAGCAGCTGCAGATGATGCATTGAAGATCGGATGTGGTCATAGTTTCTTAATATTCTTACGTGATGCCTACCCCATCAATGTGCTGAATACCATCCAAAACGTCCCAGAGGTCTGTGGAATTTACTGTGCAACTGGAAATCCGGTCGAAGTGTTGATTGCAGAAACAGATGAAGGAAGAGGAATAGTTGGCGTGATCGATGGATCAAAATCCAAGGGCATTGAAAAGCCCAAAGATTTGAAGGAGCGAAAGACGTTCTTGAGGAAAATAGGATACAAATTGTAAATTACTGTCATTTCCCAGCCCTGTATCACTGATAGATTATTGATTATGATAGATTATTGATTATGATAGATTATTGATTATATTAGTTAGAGAAAAGATTCTCATCCTATAGTGGACATATAGTATGGCATTTGTTATGGTATTTTGTATGTCAACATGATGAAAATTCTAGGTCAATTGCAAGATATGTTCTCGCTAATGAGCCATAAGAATCTGTCTTGTTCAAAATTTCTTTGTTCAAAAAGGTCCTTGCAATGGTTTGAAAAATAAGAAGATTACAATGGTCACAATTCAACATATACTCCTACTTAGTAAGCGTATGGCGTTCAAATCATTCTCAATCATTAAATCGTCGCTTGATATTTTTCTTTCGTAACCTAAAGTTTGGAGAGAGCTATCTTGGCAGCTTTTTCGCCCGAGAGCATCATTCCTCCAAATATGGGACCCATCCTCGGGCCCCCTGCTACGGTGTTTGCTGCCATTCCCACTGCGATCAAGCCAGGGTAAATCTCCTTGGTGTTCTCTAGGATGGAACGTTCGCCAACGTCTGCCCACATCGGTTTCTCTCCGACGACCTCTAGCAAATCAGGAATCTTCCGCTCGATGTTGCGGCATATATCAGCATCATGACCAGTTCCGTCTATGGTTACTTTAGATCGAACGCACAGAGGATCTACATGTAATCTGCCAAGTTCGACGGAACTCCAGTTTATGACTACCCCCGTTATACTTCCCTCTCTTATAACTACGTCTTCCACACTTATCAGATTGAATATTTCTGCTCCCGCTGTTATGGCCTTACTTGCCAGTTTCCCTACTACTTCTATAGAATTTGCAAGAAGATATCCCTCTTTATATCTCCAGTAATTGATTTCAAAATCGTCTAAGATGTGTTTTGCTTCATCTTGTATGACAATTCGAGGAAACATCATTCCTCCGCCCCACATTCCGCCGCCAACGCTCAGTTTCCTCTCAAAGACTGCAACCTTCGCCCCCTCTTTGGCAAGATAATAAGCTGCCACCATACCCGACGGTCCAGCACCTGCTATTGCGACATCTACCTCGGTATAATCTAAAAAAACATTCATGAAATCTTCAACGATTGCTTTGGTGATTACAATCTCATCAATTTTCATGCTCATGACCTTCCATAGATCATCATTGGTTTTTTACCTTTCGGAAAAGCTAAACGTTCTCAGGAAGATATTGTGAATAAATGAAACTCAATTATGATGCTATATTGGTCCGATATGGTGAGATAGGGTTGAAAAGTGATCGCACTAGAGTAAGACATGAACGCATATTGGTCGATAACATTAAATCTATGCTTGAATTTAATGAGAAAAAATTCTCTATTATTAGGAGGGACTGGGGCAGGGTTTTCGTTCATACCTCTGACGAAAGCATTGCTGATTTAATAGCGAATGTATTTGGTGTGGTCTCGACTAGTCCTGTGATAACCACGAAACCAGATCTTCAGTCGATGGCTAGATTAGCTGCAGAGATTGGCGAGGCCATAGTAAGGACGGGGGATTCCTTTGCCATACGGGCCCGCAAGGCAGGGGTACATGACTTCTCAAGCAGGGATATGGGAGTTACATGTGGGGATGCCGTATACGATAGGGTGAAGACAATGAACCCTAAAATAGATCTGAGTGCACCAAATAGGGAGATATTTGTCGAAGCTAGGCAGGACAAGGCATATCTCTACACTAAGATCATCAAGGGAACTGGGGGTCTTCCTATTGGGACACAGGGAAAGATGATCGCATTGATATCCGGAGGCATCGACTCGCCAGTTGCGGCGTGGCTGATGATGAAACGGGGCTGTGAGATCATACCTCTTTATTACGATAACGAGCCGTTTTCAGACGAAGGGATGCGAAACAATGCATCGAAATGCATCGATATATTGCAACGTTGGGCGCCAAATTTTCCCATGCGAGTTTATGAGATTCCAAACGGAAGTAATCTGTTTGCCATTCAAGAGAATTGTAATAAGAAGTTGACATGCGTACTGTGCAAAAGAATGATGTATAGGATTGCGGTAGAGATCGCGAAAAAAGAAGGCGCTCATGGTATCGTCACAGGCTCATCGCTTGGACAAGTTGCCTCTCAGACTTCAGCAAACATGCTTGCTGAGCTTTGTGGCATAGATTTTCCGATCTATCATCCATTGATAGGGGCAGATAAATCTGAAATAACCGATCTGGCAAGAAGGATTGGGACGTTTGATGCATACACGTCAGCCAAAATAAGTTGCACTGCAGTTCCAAAACATCCCGCGACTTTTGCGAAAATCGATGATATACTCCGTGAAGAAAGCAAGCTGGACATAGAAATGCTTATATCAGAGTCGTCAGACAAGGCAAAATGGAGATAACTCGATGTACCTTCCAGACTGGATTTCAGTTATATTGGTTGCAGCCATGCCCATATCAGAGCTCAGGGGAGCCATTCCTGTGGCTATGATGTATGGCTTTGACCCTTTTACAGCATACATTCTTTCGGTGATCGGAAATCTTATACCAGTTGTTCCATTGTTATTATGGCTAGAACCCGTGTCCAACAAACTTAGACGCTACAAGAGCTGGGATAAGTTCTTTGATTGGTTGTTCACCCGAACACATCGCAGGCACAGCGATTACTTTGAAAAATACGGCACCATTGCATTATCACTGTTTGTTGCGATCCCTCTGCCTGTCACCGGTGCTTGGACTGGTTGTGCTGCCGCTTTTGTGTTTGGAATTAAATTCCGTCATGCATTTCCTGCCGTCCTTCTCGGAGTGCTGGCTGCAGGCGTAATTGTGACTTTTACAAGCCTTGGTTTCTTGGCGTTCTAAAACCTCTGGGCTGCTAGTTTAATGTCTACGGCTTTTACAGTCTTTCTACCAGCATGTCTCGCTAATTTGATCGCTTCTGTTGATATTTCAAGTCCATATTCTTCTAATACTTCCGCCAACGCTTCACAGGCATCCTCGCTGACCCTGTTCGCTCCAGCGTTTCTTATCATTCTTCCTACAGGTGCAATTGGGAGATCCATGTCTTTTCACCTCTGAATTGATTATAAAGGGGTGCGGTATATAGTTTTCGTCTTTGGTCGGTTAAATTTATTTATGAGTGACTACGCACCTTGAAAAGTGAAAGTGATGCCTAAATTAGTATTGGATTCTATGGTATTCATATATGGATTTCGTGTAGATGGAGATTTGATAACGGTGCCAGATGTAATGACTGAGTTAAAGGATGAAAAATCAATCATGCTCTTCGAGCTGGCAAAAGATGCTGGCATGAAGGTTGAGCAAGCGGAAAAACATTACGTTAGTTTGGTTGAGAAAGAGGCACAGAGGACTGGAGATTTCGATTCTTTATCAAGAACAGATATCCATTTGCTAGCAAAAGCTCTTCAGTACACAGGAGAGGACACATACCTAGTCTCTGATGACTACGGAATTCAAAATATAGCATCAAGACTTGGGATAAGGGTAAAACAGATCATCCAGAAAGGAATACGAGATGTTTTAATATGGGAAAAACATTGTATTGGATGTAATAGATGTTTTCCAAATGGTAATACATGTCCTGTGTGTGGCTCAAGATTGAAAAAAAAGGTAAAAAAGAAAGGAGTGAGATGAGATGGATATCGATGAACTGGTAAAAAAGGCGAAGGAACTGAGAGATAAGGGGCTTAGGTCCGGAGAAATTGCCGATGAGCTTAACGTATCAAGCGAAACTGCCACCTGGTTACTCACGCGCCATACTAAAGAGGCCCCAAAAGATATGTTTGTGGATTGGAGCAAAATAGGATCCAGCTCACAAAGAATGAGATATATCGCATCTGCACTTAGCGATATGGTCTTAGAATCTCCAGATAATGATATAGATGTAGTCGTAGGCGTTGCACTAAGCGGAATACCCTTCGCTAGTCTGGTTGCAGATGAGCTTGGAGTTGAGTTAGCGGTCTTACTTCCTAGCAAACATCGAGCTGAGCAGAAAGATGTAAAGGGCACTTTTAGTAATAACTTCGCCCAAGTTAAAGGCAGAAAATGCATCATTATAGACGATGTGATCACCACTGGATCCACGATGAAAGAGACAGTCGAGGTGCTGGAGGAGCTGGGCTCGGAACCTGTTGCAATTTCGGTTATGATCGATAAGAAAGGATTGGACTCGATAGCCGGTATACCTCTATATTCGTTGATCAAGATGGGTAGAGTAGAATAAATCTTTTATGAATCGCCATATAGAGGAAAAGTGGCAGATTGATTGGGAGAAATCAAGGATATTTGAAGCAGAGGTAGATATCTCTAAAAAGAAATTTTTTGTAAATTTTCCATACCCCTATATGAATGGCTACTTCCACATAGGTCACACGTTTTCTTTGATGAGGGCGGAGGTATTTGCACGATACAAGCGTATGCAAGGCTATAATGTCTTGTTTCCCTTCGCTTTTCATTGCACTGGCACACCTATAATAGCTGCTGCTCAGCGAATAGCGGAAAACGAGAAAGCTCAAATAGACATATTGGGACAAATGGGCATTACTACCGAAGAGATACACAATTTTTCAGACCCGATATACTGGACATCTTTCTTTCCCAAAGAAACGATACAAGATCTTAAAAATCTTGGCGCAAGCATAGACTGGCGTAGGAGCTTCATTACGACTTCACTAAACCCCCATTATGATGCTTTCATCAAGTGGCAGTTTAGGAAATTAAAAGAGGGGGGATATGTTGCAAAAGGAGAACATCCTGTTGTTTGGTGTATAAAATGCAGCTCTCCAGTGGGAGACCATGCACGTCTTGAGGGGGAGAGTATTACGCCAGAGGAAACGTACTTGATCAAGTTCGATTTTGGTGATAAAGTGCTGCCAACTGCGACATATCGCCCAGAAACCTCTTTTGGTGTCACCAATCTTTGGATCAATCCAGATGCAGACTACGTTGAAGCAGTAGTGGATAATGAACATTGGATCATATCTAAGGAGATGGTTGATAAGCTGCGAGCACAAAAACACGCCGTGAAAATCGTCAGAAGCCTGAAAGGCGAGAATATAGTAGGAGAACTTTGCACGAACAAGGTTACGGGGGAACAAGTGCCAATTCTTCCTGCGATATTCGTCAAACCCGGTACAGGTACAGGTATAGTGATGTCCGTTCCCTCTCATGCTCCCTATGACTACGCTGCGCTGAAGGACGTTCGGGATAATCCACGAAAATATGGAGTAACAAGTACTTTAGTAAGGGATATGGAGCCCATTTCGTTGATTGAGGTTCCTGGTTATGGGGCGCATCCTGCGATAGAGATCGTTGAAAAAATGGGGATAGCATGCCAAGAGGATCAGAGATTAGAGGGGGCGACAAAGGAAATTTACAAGAAGGAATTCCATACTGGTATACTAAACAAAAATACTGAAAAGTATGTCGGTTTGAAGGTTTTTGAAGCAAAAGAAAAAATTGTCAGCGATTTTATTGGGGAGAACAAGGCCGCAATATTCTATGATTTATCTGAAGATGTCATTTGTAGGTGCTTGACCAAATGCATCGTTAAGGTTGTATCTGATCAATGGTTTTTGAGATACTCGGATGTAAAATGGAAAGAAAGGACACATGAAGCCCTGGACAATATAACTCTATATCCTGAAAAGGTTCGAAGGCAATTCGACTATGTCATCGACTGGCTGAAAGACTGGGCTTGCACAAGGGAGTTTGGGCTTGGAACGACGCTTCCGTGGGATGAGAAATGGGTGATAGAATCCCTGTCTGACTCGACAATTTACATGGCATACTATACCATTGCCCATTACATGGAAGATGAGAAATATGGTATTGTGGCTGAGAAACTTACAGATACATTTTTCGATTACATCTTCATGGGTGTTGGAAACGATCATAAGATCGCAAGAGACAGCTGCATACCTGTTGAACTCCTGAGAAAAATGAGGGCTGAGTTTGAATATTGGTATCCTTTCGATTTCAGAAATTCTGGTAAAGACCTTGTCCAGAATCATCTCGCTTTCTGCCTTTTTAACCATGCAGCACTATTCCCAAAGGCATATTGGCCGCTTGGAATAGGCGTCAATGGTTTCATTCAGGTTGATGGATTCAAAATGAGCAAATCAAAGGGCAATTTTTACACTTTGCGACAGATTCATGATATTTATGGTGCAGATGTCACCAGATTGACGCTGATGTACGGGGGGGAGGGACTTGATGATCCCAACTGTGACACCGAGTTTGCAAAGTCCATAGGATCTAAACTAGAACAGTGGTATGACTTTGCCATTGAGAATTATGGGCGGAGCGATAGCGGCATAAAATACATCGATAGATGGCTAATCTCCGTAGCAAACCGAGCGATAAAAGACACAATAGAAATGATGGATTCTACGAATTTCAGAACTGCTCTCCAGAGGGGATATTTTGACCTGCAGAGATATTTGAGATGGTATCTAAGAAGGTCAGGACAAAATAGGGAATTGATAGACTGGTTTATAATGGTCCAGACCAAGATTATCGCTCCTTTCGTGCCGCATATATGTGAAGAGATATGGGAAAAATTGGGCGGAAAGGGCTTCATCTCTATTGCAGAATATCCAATCTACGACGAAGAGAGCATCGATGATGGCATCGAGAGGGGGGAAGACTTCGTCAAAGACATAATAAACGATATCAGCGAGATAATCAGCATAGCTAAAATAAAGAATGGCTCAACAGCATACATATATACTGCAGAGGATTGGAAGTGGAGGGTGTTAGAGATGGCTGCAGATAAGAGTATCGGCGATGCTATGAAAGAAGTGATGCAAGACGGTGAATTGAGAAAACGGAGCAAGGATGTCTCAGAGTTCGTTAAGAGGATAGTATCCGAGAGAATGATCATCAGGAAAATGAATGAAGCGGATATATTAATAGATGCAAAAGACTTCATTGAAGGGGAGGTTGGCTTAAAAGTTATTATAGATGCTAATTATGATCCGCATAATAAAAGGAGACTTTCAATTCCCGGCAGACCTGCTATATACATTGCTTGATCAACTACAACAAGCCAATTATAAAAAATCAACAAAAAATTAAGCACATCGTTTTAGGTCGTCATATTTAGAACTATGGACTAATTTGTGGAAACGACTGATGACGAAAAAGAGTGATTATAACTGCGGAATTACGAGATGAGTTGGGCGTTGAACCAAAGGATTATAATGCAGTGAGATGCAAAACTAAGAAAAAAATTTTCTTTTATTTTAGATATGCGAGATATATCTAGGAATTGGCTGACGATACAATAA
>JBHPDI010000023.1:0-15916 GCA_042577985.1 Halobacteriota archaeon
TGGATTGAAGAAAGGATTATTCCACTTCTTTTGATTCTTCTGATTCTTCTGATACCACTTCTTCTGATTCTTCTGATACCACTTCTTCTGATTCTTCTGATACTAATTCAGCTATAGCAAACCTGTGCATTACCTTATTAATTTTTATCTTAACTTCATCACCTAATTTGGTATCAGGCACGAAAACCACAAATCCCTCGATTCTGGCTATTCCGTCTCCTTCTCTGGCTATGTCCTCTATCTTTACATCGTATGTTTTCCCCTCTTCTACAGGGGCACTTGGATCTCTCGTATACAAAATTTACACCTCTATTTAACATGGCTATGCCATAGTAGCTTATAAAGCTTTGGCTGGAATTTTTGGTAGATAGATTATTTTTTAGAGGCTTAATTGGCCAAGAAAGCCCCGAAAGAAGTTGAATTTGAGTAAAAAAATCAGCCCACTAGCAATCTGTTATGAATATAGGATGAACCGTAAATGCAAAATACTTCAGTTAATCTTTATGTAAGATTCCTACAACAGGAAACTTGTTAAGCATATCAGCACCATGTGGGGCTTTTTTAAGATCTTCTGTCAAATCTTCGCCAGCGTTGTGAGTAATCTGATGATTTCCGCCTCTCCATAAAAAACTACTAGATATATCATACACCTTCTTTTTGTAGGCTATAAATGCTAAAGCCCCCCTTTTGCCATTATATTGGACAAGTTCTCTCTTTGTAAAATTTCTCATCTTATTAAGGTCTTAATCGATTAGTTTCTTGGTAGAGAATAGGAAAGGAAGCACTAAAAAATCAGGACTTCCTTTCACTAATTCTGAATCTATTTCAGGAACTTGGATACAAAAGGAGAGGTCTCACCTCTACGCAGGAAATGTCCAGAAGGTCCTTCGCCCAAGAATTCGGAGAACCAAAACTCGTGCTCAATTTCTTCGTTTAGAATCGCCTGAGAAAAGTCATATGTACGATGATCCTTGCCTGCCGTAAGGTTACAGACGTGCGTATAACCCCTAACTGCGCAACGCTCAGCTTCCACACACAAGCACCTTAAGTATCGACATAACATCCGTTGGATCTGCGGGAAGAGATGCCGGTGGACATGCAGACATATCATGGAACTCTTTCATGTCATCTGGCAGTTTACCCCCAAGTTCGTAAATTCGGGGTACAATAGCTTTGAAGTGATTTCTGTCTTCAATGCGAGCAGTTTCAGCAATCTCCTTTATACCTTCTCCTTCCAGCCCAATTAGATTGCACCGAAGGATAGTATAGTAGTAGTAAGTAGTGAGCTCCGCAGCTGCGTTCTTGACCAAAAGCTCTAACAATTCATCAACATTGACCCCCCCGACCTCTCCACCATTTCTCGTGTCACCTTAGCCATAATATCACCTTAATTTTCCCTTAGATACATTAAATATAAAAATTTTTCGATTTTTTTATTTATTTATTTTGATACCAGATAAAGTTACTAATTTAGCATCTTCTAACCAAATGCTACATCAAGTACCATCATTACAGCAAAACCTATCATTGCACCCATGGTGGCTAAATCCGTATTGCCACCACGCTGAGACTCAGGGATTAACTCCTCAACCACAACAAAAATCATGGCACCCGCGGCAAAACTCAAAGCGTAGGGCAAGAGAGGCCGTATAAGAATAACTGCCGCTGCTCCAATTACACCGGCGACAGGTTCAACTATCGCGGATAACTGCCCATACCAGAAACTTCTAAAACGAGACATCCCATCACGTCGAAGAGGCATAGATACGGCAAGTCCTTCCGGAAAATTTTGTATTCCGATACCTACAGCCAATGCTATGGCCGCTGTTAAAGTAGCAGCGGGAAAACCTGCCGCTACAGCACCAAAGGCAACGCCAACCGCAAGACCTTCTGGGATGTTGTGCAAAGTGATGGCAAGAGTTAGCAAGGTACTCCTCTGAAAGGTCGTCTTAATTCCTTCTGCTTCCTCCATCGGAAAGCCGACGTGAAGATGAGGAAGTATCTTATCAATACCTCGCAAGAAAATGCCACCCATGAGAAAACCTACCAAAGCAGGAAACCAAACGGGAATATCTTTGCCTGCTGACATCTCAATAGCAGGAGCAAGCAGTGACCAATAACTTGCAGCGATCATAACTCCACCCGCAAAACCAAGCATCCAGTCGAGTAACTTCTTGCTCACATCTTTAGTCATAAATACCGTGGCTGCTCCAAGAGCGGTCATTGCCCATGTAAAGGATGTTGCAAGAAGGGCCAGTATTACAGGGTGAATATTCTGCAAAAAGTCTATCATTTTTTCATATTCCTATGATCTTTAGTTATGAAGAGTGATCATTATCACTTTTTCGTACAGGAAAACAATATACTCATGTTCAAAGCACGCGCCATTTGACTAAAACACCCTCGCCCATTCTCTCAACGCTTAACAGCTTCAGTTTCATTGGCTCTTTTAATCCAACACCATCTAAAAGCGTGGGTGCAGTCTTGCCACCGATGATTATGTTACCAATGTAGGCGTAGATCTCATCGACTAAACCCCCAGAAATCAGACTCCAATTAAGTGTTGCTCCGCCCTCAACCATCAACCGTTCAATGCCACGGTTCTTCAAATCCGCAAGCAACTCCGACAATAAGACACGATCATCACCGACAGCGATGACTTCTGCCTTTTCCCTCAGCGCCGAGACTCTGTCAGAAGGCGCAGATTTGGACACGGCAATAATCGTTGGACCGCCCTTTCTAAAGATAACTTCAGCATCAACAGGCGTCCTCGCCATGCTGTCCACAACTATTCGAATTGCATTCTTATCTCCTGACTTCACGGTCAAACCAGGGTTATCAGCCAAAACTGTTCCTATGCCGACCATTATGGCATCAGAACCCGCCCTAAGCCTATCAACCCGCTTCATATCTTCATAGTTCGATATTCTTACTTGCCTGCGATCATAGGTGGAGATCTTTCCGTCTGCACTCATCGCTGCATTAATGAATACGAATGGTCTGGATTTCATTTTTGCATCTCCTTGTTTCGTTCGTAATAGAATAGGTACTGCTGCGCATAGCCGGCATATCTGCCAAAATACAGACCCGCCCATTTCCTAATTTTTTCGTCTGATGTTTTCTTATTCTTTAGATACTCGCGCTTTACAATTCTTCTTACATGAACATCGACAGGGAATGCTTCTAGTTTATCTAGAGAGAATAAAAGAACGCAATCAGCAACTTTATGTCCCACCCCCCCTAATGACATCAACTCTTCCTTGGCACTTTTGTAATCAAGTTTTCTCAATCGTTCCAGACGAAAATCACCTTTACATATCAGTTTAGCTATCCCTTTAATCTCCTCTGCTTGTCTTTCTCCAAAACGAAATTTACACTTTTTCAAATCATCTAAATTTGCTTTTGCAATTTCATCCGGCTTAGGAAAGGTATAAAAAATTTTATTTTCAAATTGGATTTCATCTCCAAAATTTTTCGAGATACTGGAAACTATTTTCTTAATTTTTTCGATTCGATTTTGTCGTGAGCAGACGTAAGAGATAAGACATTCCCAGGGGTCTTGTTTAATTATGCGCATACCACTGTATATGACGATAGCCTCGTTCATCACTTCATCCTTGTTGATATATTGATAGACGTCATCCAAATTATCATTCAACCTAAAGTAACTCATGACGTCCTCCGTATCAAGATTAGATTCTACAATCAAAACATCCCCTTCCTGTTTCGCCTTGATTACCGAATTACCTACGATGCCTATCCAGTTATCTTTATTTTCTATCCATCTAAAAACCTGACCACATCTCAACGTATGATCGAGATCGAATTTATTGGCAGGTATGATATGTGTTTTCATTCCAATGACTTTTTATTGCTTTTGAATCATTAATATGATGGTGTTCTGGAATGTTTCCCGAAAGAGGTGTGACATTGATAATCATCTCGGATGCTATGTGAGAAATAGCGATCATGAGCGAGAGGTGATTTTATGAGCCAACAAAATATGTGTTTTGAAGAGAGTGTTAAAATAGAGCCTCTTCTAGATACGCCTGTCTTGGTCGTTAAAAATGAAGTAAAAACATTGGTCATTGCAGACCTCCACATTGGAATAGAGTATGATCTCTATAAAAGTGGAATTATGATTCCAAGCCAAACCCAGAAACAACTGACAAAACTAGTTGGTTATATTGAAAAAATAGAACCTGAAAGAATCCTCTTACTCGGAGATGTAAAGCACAACGTACCCATAATTTCATATCAAGAGAGAGGAGATGTCCCAAAATTCTTAGGAGAGCTGGCAAAACTAGCACCAATAGATATAGTTCCAGGAAACCATGATGGAAATCTGGGCTTTTTGATACCCAAGGGCGCTGATATCGCAATCCATAGTTCAAGAGGTTTTCTTATGGATGAGATAGGATATTTCCATGGACATGCCTGGCCATCTGCTAACATCCTATCCGCAAAACACGTTGTGATGGCACACAATCATCCTGCAGTGCGGTTTACAGACAAACTGGGCCATAGAAGCATCTTGCCAGCATGGATTAGAGCGAATTTTGATGATAACGTCATAAGGCAGCACTACCCTATTGTAGCTGATAAAAAGATCCCACGGTGCTTAACGATAATGCCTGCATTTAATGAACTTTGCGGCGGAATACCTTTTAACGAGACATCACATGAAGATTTGCTGGGACCAATTTCAACCTCAGGGGCGATAAAATTAGAGAGCGCAGATGCATACCTACTAGATGGAACATACATCGGTAAAATCAAAAATTTGAGAAGTCGAAAATGAATAGATTATGGCTATAATTGGTGGAAAAGCCAGCGATACTTGGTTCTTTTACTGCATCGAAAGAAAACGATTACGATACCAACATCCATGAGAAAAAGAAGAGAATAAGCTATCATCCACAATGTTCAGAAAGATTGCTTAATGTTTATGTTATGATCTAGAAATACCATGGAAAAAGGTCACATACTGTGCACCACCCATGGCGAGAAAGTTCTGACATATCAAAATGGAGTTAGAAGGGATGAGACTGCATCATATAAAAAAAGAGGGAACGGGAATAATTAAAGATATTGGCCGGATATAACCTTGATAATAGAACCTGAGGGAATATAATGAAAAAAGCTATATCAATTTTTTTTATGAGCTTGTGATATTATTTTTAAACTTGATTTGAGATGCTTGATGGCCCGTACAAACTCCATAGGAAAACGATGATAAGAATAAGTTTACTTATCAGAATGATTATGATGTCATTGCAAAAAAAAATATGACGACAGCATTTGATTATCTGAACTCAAAAATTCAAGAGGCACTTATAGAAAGAGCTTTTTTAGTGCCAACTGAACCTCAAGAGCTGACCATTCCTCTGGTTATAAAGGGCGATAACGTACTTCTAATTGCACCCACGGGTTCTGGTAAGACCGAATCTGCCGTGCTACCGATTTTTCACCATCTTCTCCAGAGGGATAAAAAGGGTATTTCTGTATTATATATCACTCCGCTCAGAGCATTGAACAGAGATATGCTCAAAAGAATGAAGTGGTGGAGCACTAAGTTTGGCATTGAAATTTCGGTCCGGCACGGAGACACCTCAAACTATGAGAGGAGAAAACAAGCGATAAATCCTCCAGACATGCTAATCACAACACCGGAGACATTGCAGGCAATGTTAACAGGGAGAAGACTACGTGAAAATCTAGCTGATGTGTCATACGTAGTCGTGGACGAGGTCCATGAAATTGCTAGCTCCAAAAGGGGGGCTCAACTCGCAATTGGATTGGAGCGACTGGTCGAAGTTTCAGGAGAATTCCAGCGAATAGGGCTGTCTGCAACGGTTGGTTCCCCGGAGAATATTGCAAAATTCTTAGTAGGAGCAAAGAGGGATGCAAAAATCATTGATGTTTCGATATCAAAATTGATCGACTTCAAAGTTATAAGCCCAAGTGCATCGACTGAGGATATAAAAAAGTCGAAATGGATGATGACCGACCCAGAGATAGTAGCTCATCTAAGATTTATGTTAGATCTTGTCGAGAGAAATAAATCTACATTGATATTCGTTAACACACGTCAGTCAGCGGAAGCACTTGGATCGAGATTTCGTCTGCTTGGCGCTAACATAGGCGTGCACCATAGCTCTCTGTCAAAAGAGATGAGAATTGATGCAGAAGATGCATTTAAGCGTGGTGACCTAAAGGCTTTGATATGCACCTCTTCAATGGAACTTGGTATCGACATAGGCAAAATCGATCAAGTGATCCAATATACATCACCAAAGCAGGTGACTCGCTTATTGCAAAGGGTAGGTAGGGCAGGGCATAAGATAGGTGAGACATCAAATGGAACGATCATAGCAACCCACCCAGATGACATTGCAGAGGCATGGGCTATAGTATGCAGAGCTTATGATGATGAAATTGAATCAATAGAACTATATGATGCAGGAGATACGATCGCAAACCAAATTTGTGGAATGGCTCTTCAATTTAGAGACGTCTCCATTGAAAAAATTCTCTCCATAATAAGTAGATCATATCCTTTCAGGAAAACAACACGAGAACTATTGCTTCAAATAATTCAACAGTTAAGAGAGCAACGAATCATCTGGTTTGATGAGAATATCGTAGGGCAAAATCGCAGAACACGGCAGTATTTCTATGAGAATATATCTATGATCCCGGATAAGAGAAGCTACGACATATATGATGTAATTGGTGGGCGCTTTGTCGGGACCTTAGATGAAGCATTTGTGGTAAACTTTGCCACCCTTGGAGCGACTTTCATCACTAAGGGAGATATGTGGCGTATCGTTGAGCTGGAAGAAAACCAGATAAAGGTGGAGCCAGTTGAAGATCCAAGTGGAGAAATCCCTTCCTGGGTCGGAGAGGAAATTCCTGTTCCCTATGGAGTGGCGCAAGAGGTTGGGCGTATAAGAGCCAGAGTGGCGTCAATGTTAGAAAGTAAAGAAGATGTCACCGAGAAACTCATTGAGACTTATCCAACTGATGCTAGCACTGCTAAAAAGATGATAAAACTCGTCCAAGAACAGATTAAGGATAACCACCCAGTTCCTACGGATATTCGAGGGGTCATCGAATGTGAAGATAGACAGATAATCATCAACACATGCTTTGGGCATAAGGTGAACGAGACGCTGGGAAGAGTGATCGTCTCATTGCTAACTGCACGCTTTGGCAGTAGTGTTGCAATGGAAATCGACCCATATCGAATTGAACTTGAGTTACCAAGAAAACTTTCTGCAAGACAAATACGTGATCTTATTCTTGATATAAAACCAGAGTATATCAAGCCGATAATCGAGATTACACTTAAGAGCACCGCCCTGTTCAAATGGAAGATGGTTCATGTAGCAAGAAAATTTGGAGTTTTTAGTCGCGACACAGATTATAGATTCATTGACGACAAACTGCTGGATGTTTTCAGGGACACCCCCATATATGATGCCACGATGAGGGAGATATTCCAAGATAAGTTGAGTATTCCAAGAACAAGGGAAGTCCTGGAAAAGATGCTTTCTGGTGAAATCGAGCTTGTTACATCTGTAATTAGCCCAATCGGACTTGCAGGTAGGGAATCCGGCAAGGAACTTATATCTCCAGAAAAAGCAGATAGATCGATCATACTCGCGTTAAAGGAACGGATCATGAACGACAGGGTCCTACTTTTCTGTGTAAGCTGTAAAAAATGGAGTTCTAGGCGTAGGGTGAAACGAGTGCCAGAGAATCCTGAATGTCCGCTATGTAACTCGAGGATGATAGCCGCACTAAAACCCTGGGAGAGAGAAGAAATAAAAATCACCAAGAGACCTGAAAAGTTCAGATCAAAAGAGGATAAAAAACGCGTGCAGAGAGTATATATAAATGCAAATCTCGTCCTATCCCATGGAAAAACGGCAGTCATCGCATTAGCAAGCAGAGGACTGGGTCCCAAGAGTGCATCTAGGGTTATCCGCAGATTAAGAGATGAAGATGGGTTCTACAGAGATATTATGACGGCAGAGAGAAACTATGCTAAAACCAAGAGATTCTGGCATGATTAAACAGACAGCTCAGATCTAATTTCACCCAATGTTGCAATCCTCTCTGCGAACGCATTGTGTTGATGGATGCTCTCCTCATTCGTCTGCCTGATGGTAATGAGGGATTCATCCGGCAAATCCTTGAATTCTTTGACGATCTTTTGTGCCATGATTCTGACGCAATCCTCTACAAATCGTGGGTTTCTATGCGCAGTCTCTACTATGAATGTTTCATCTGATCTCTTCAGCAATTCATATATTTGCGAACTCATCGAACTCTCGATAATCTCCATCAATCTCTCAAGTCGAACTTCATAGCTATCATACACTTCAACGGAAATAAAACCGCGTCCTCGTTGGTTATGGGTTGCCATAGGCACTTTATCAAGGAATGATTTGATTTTCTCTGGCGGGATGTCTAACTTCCTCATCTCATCTTGGGCCTTCTCACGCATGATTTCTTGAACGCAAGGGCATGTAGTCATCCCAACCACTTCTACGCCGACAGTCTTTCTGGTCTTACTGTCCGAACGAGTAGTGATAGCACCTGCAAAAATATCTACGACCTCCTGGCACCCAATATTTGTGGTGGGGGTCTTTCGTTTTATTATATATTCGCTCTTCATTCTGATCTCTGCACGAGATGCATACTCATGTCGACTTAGGAGATTTTGTGCGATTGCACCACAGAGTTCCTCTATATCGTATACTGGTGAGGAAATCGTTTCCTCAAGCACTTCATCAATCGCCTCAAAGTTACGTGATAAATTGGCGCCCTTTCTGTCGGGCGGCAAATCAACGAAGATGTCAAATGATGAGATGAGTATGATCGGTCTTTCTCCTTTTCGAGCGACTTCTACGAGTTTTTTAACTCCCGTAACGCCTACCCTTGTCAGGTTTATCAAGACTTCTGGCCTTTTTGCTTGTATATCTGGTAAAATCATGATAACTCCTCAGTTTATCATTTGTCCAAAATAATAAGGATTGCTATGTGATTTACCTCGTCATCAAGACGGATTTTGACGAGTATTTCATAACCTTTTCGGCTATACTACCCAGCAAGAATCTGTCGATTTTTCCAAGCCCTCTGCTCCCGATCACAATTAAGTCACACCCTAGATCTTCAGATGCTTTTAGAATTTCGCCAGCTATGTCACCCTCCCGTATGATGCTTGTGACCGAAATGCCTTGGATGTGATTCGCTGCCTCCTTTACCATCTTGAGTGCTTTACTCTTAAAAGTCCCTGGTACAAGTAGATCATCAAAAGCAAACATTCGAGTAGCAGATGGCACTACCGTCAGAAGGATAATACTGGATGCAGTACATTTTGCCAATTCTACTGCTTGGTTTAGGGCCTTCTTAGAGTCCTCCGATCCGTCATATGCAACTAGAATTTTGTTCATCTGTTTCGGCACCCAATAAGATGATATGTTATCTATGTTTATAGTTTTAATCCACAAATTTATAAGATATATCAATCCAATTGAATATGGATATGATGCACAAACACATCCAGATATTTGATACGACACTTAGAGACGGAGAGCAAACGCCTGGCGTTTCATTAACAGCTGATGATAAAATCCTTGTCGCCCGCCAACTAGACAAATTGGGAGTTGACACGATCGAGGCAGGTTTCCCTATTTCGTCAAAGGGCGAAAAAAAGTCGGTTAAGAGCATTGTAGATGCCGGATTAAATGCCAAAATATGCGGATTGGCGAGGGTGAATAAAACAGATATAGATGCTTGCCTTGATTGCAATGTAGACCTGATACATATCTTCATTCCCACCTCGGATATCCAGATTCAGTACACAATCGAGAAGAATAGGGAAGAGGTATTGCAATTAGCCATAGATGCAGTAGAATATATCCAAGGGCAAGGAGTAGAGTGTCTTTTCTCGGCGATGGATGCAACTAGAACGAAAGTCGATTACTTGATCAAGGTCTACCAAGAAGTAGAAAAGGCAGGTGCAGATATGATCAACGTTCCAGATACGGTGGGCATAATGCGTCCTTCTGCCATGAAAGTTTTTGTCAAAAAAATTTATGATACTGTAAAAATTCCCATTGATGTACATTGTCATAACGATTTTGGGTTGGCTGTAGCGAATTCTCTGGCAGCGGTAGAGGCAGGTGCTCGCCAGGTACAGGTGGCCGTAAACAGTCTGGGTGAAAGGGCAGGAAATGCAGATCTTGCCGAGACTGTCATGAGCTTGCAATCGATCTATAAATTGAAAACGAACATTCAAACGAAATACTTGGTGGAGACGTCAAGATTGTTAGAGCGGCTGTCAGGAATCCGCGTTCCCCCAAATATGCCGATAGTTGGAGATAATGCATTTTCACATGAATCTGGAATACATACACATGGCATTTTAATGAGGACTGATACGTTTGAGCCTGGCGTTATGACGCCCGAGATGGTTGGACATATACGCCGAATAGTGGCAGGCAAACACGCTGGCAAACATGCTGTAAAACAAATGCTAAACACTGCGGGTCTAAAGCCTACAGATGGACAACTGGCAGAGATAATGAAACGTATCAAAGATCTCGGCGACAAGGGGAAAAGGGTGACGGATGCAGACCTGTATGCTATTGCCGAGGTAACCATGGGCGAGATTGCTAGAGGAGAGCAAGCAATCGTGCTAGAAGAGTTCTCAGTCATGACAGGAAACAAGATCACACCAACAGCATCTATAAAAGCAGTCGTTCATGGAAAACCAAAGATTGGCACCCAAAGCGGAGTCGGACCTGTAGATGCCGCCCTTGGTGCAGTGCAAACGATCTTGGGCAAGGATGAAAAGATAAAGATACGAGACTTTAGGATAGAAGCTATAACGGGTGGGTCTGATGCATTGGCAGAGGTAATCATTGGAGTGGAAGATGAAAAAGGCAATATTGTGACCGCGAGAGCTGCCAGAGAAGATATCGTAATGGCTTCTGTTGAGGCATTGGTAAGCGCGATAAATAGATTGATGATAAAGAAAAGATGATCGTCATATTACAACGGATAATATGAACTTTCTTCATATATTTTTCCCAAATTTCTTTATTATCCACTTGTTCTTTGCCAATTATTTTTTTCAAATTTTCAAGGAACCTTTTCCTGTTACTTTTGAATTTTTTGACTAGGTTAATCGCTCTTATTTTTATATTTTTTTCAAAAAAAAGTAAATGGAAATCGAAAATTTATAGAAATGTATAACTTTTCATATGCACGTCTATACATCCATTATACACTTCAAAGAACTGCATTAGTATTTTCATCAAAAGGTTTAGTTAATAAACAAATTAGCTGATTTTGAAGATATTAAAAAAAAATATTGGTTAGGATTTTTTACTCCTTGGAGATAATTCGACATTGTTACTTGATGAATCAGACTCTATAAGTAGCTTCTAAAAATTTTCGATAACCTGCAAAAGCCAAACGTAAATCCTCATAGTTCTTCGACCCCAATAGTTCACAGCATAATAGGATTATTATCCTATTTACTTATCACAACAAATATTATTCAGGGTTCTTTTAATTCGCCTAATCAACACAGGTTTTTCAGTCCTTTATCTCTTTTGAGATGGCCAAGAGAACAATCTATTCAGTTATCGATTTTTCTCAAGAAAGATTCCGATCTCGCTATTTTCTTTTATGGATTATATTACATAATATAATCTTAAACCTGCTCAATTTGAGCCTTCTTTACGCATCAATGGTAGCAGTTGCTCCTGCAATTCTTGGAATCTCTCTTGAATTTTTTTCTCCTGCCTTTCAAGGCTTTTGAGCCGTAAATCAAGTGTCTCTTTTTTATCTGACAACTCCACTTGAGTTGAGCCTTTTTCCGACTTGATTAGCAGCTCACCTACACCTTTGTAAACCACTGCATTGTCGTCCAACTTCTTCAACTCCTCTAACGCTCGCTCCGTCTCGCGAAGTATCATTTCCACTTGGTTTTTCTGCCCAAATATTGCTTGAGCTTGTTGCTGTACTTGTTGCAACTGTGCCAATTGATGTTGGGCCTGGGGGGGTAATTCTGTACTCATTTTATCACAACCATATCATATGCGATCTTAATAAACCTTAACCATGTATTTAGAGCAGCCCTAAGAGATACTATATCCTCCGCTTCTGCCCTAAGCTTGATAATACCGCCCTCAAGAGCCAAACTGATATTGGATTTCTGTGAAGGAGTGTTTCTTAGCTCAGGAATTAGTGAATTATAGACGATTTCTGAATGCTCGCCTAATTCAACCTCGAACTCGCCATATATCATATCATCTGGCTTTAACTCTTTTGATGATCGTGGGACGCTCTTTTAAAAGCACCCGATGCCCACAATAGGGGCACCTAATTCCACCATACTCAGAGTCAACTTCTACCGACCGTTTGCACCTGGAACATTTGTATGACACTGATTATCCCTCTTCTTCAACTTTTGCAAGGGTCCTTTGGAAAGATTTTCCCATGGGGGTTTGAGGAACATAGGTGCCACCAGCGAACATTTTTTTGCATTTCGAACAATGCCAAATGCCAGTGCCAACCCGAGATACAGATTTGCTACCGCATTGCTGACATTCATGCGCTGAGCGCATGAGTTCTTCGATGTCTGCGACTATCTTTCTAACTTTTCGTCCGTATCTAGGACCAAAGCGCCCTGCAGACCTAGTCTTTCGTCCCTTCTTTCCTGACTTAGCCATCAACTAGTCTCCAAGTATTTCTTCCTTATATCTTTTGCCTTTTTAGACACAAGATCTGAAATATGAAAGAGTTGATCAAATGTTAAAGGCCCCGTTCCGCTCTTCTGCATGCCAGCTAATGAGCCGTCTTTGCCCGTGATCATAGTGAGAATAGTTGATGCAACTGATTCTTCATCCAAACTCGGGTCCAGTATTATCTCTCCATCTATCTCTGCAGCTGTGACGGCAACTGGAAGATCATTTATTGGTACTGGGGCATCTTTACCCATATCATATCTCTCACTTGGGATATTAGTATTTAACAAAGCTGCAATAGCACCCAATGCCGATGCATCCATAAGGTTTCCATGATAGTCAAGCACGTACACATCGATGAAGACCATCCAAATATCTTCGCCCTCCGTAATGCACAGCTTTGACAGATCTATCGCACCCGATTCTCTCACACCACGATCAACAACTCTTGCTAATTCCGTAGCTTTTTCACTCGGAGGACCTGGTTCGAAAGATGGGGATGCGATCGGAGCGAACTCCATAGTCGTGATGATCGCGCCCTTATCTGGCGTATCTGGGAACGGTTTGCCGGGCTGTATCTTTATGCCCACGACCACCTGAGTATCCCCGATTTTGACTTTTGCTGAGCCTTCTGCGCTAGCTATTGTGCCAATTTCAACCTCTATTGGACGATATTCATCAAATGCTCTCCCATCAACCCGCTTACCTTTCTTTGCAAGATTGTAAATATAATCTCTTTTGATCTCTGCTATTATGTCATCAGACATTACTAACACCTTCGTATTTTGAAATCAGTGCATTTCTCTGGACTTCATATACCTCTTTACAGCCTTTTTTAGCCAGCTCGATAGCCCGTGTAAATTCTTCTTTTGTAAGGTTACCATCCATTTGTAATAGAGTGATCTTACCATCTTGTGTCATCGCAATCGGCATATCTGCATCCCCATAATTATCTTCCTCGCCCGTCAAATCGAGAACGACTTCTCCGTCTACTTTTCCGACTGCGCATGAGGAAACGATCCCTCGCATTGGAATGCCCGCATCTGCCAACGCAACTGATGCAGCATTTAATCCCACCGTCCTAGTACCTGCGTCTGCTTGTAGTATTTCCACAAATATGTCTATGACTGATCTAGGAAAATATTCTTTGAGAATGACGGGTGCTAGTGCTTCTCTACTCACCTTAGATATTTCTATAGACCTTCTATCTGGTCCCGGCCTTTTTCTCTCTTTTACAGAGAAAGATGCCATATCATATCGATAGCGAATAATCGCCTGAGTAGCTTCCTGAAGATGGCGTGGATGGACTGCCCTAGGCCCATACACTGCGGCAATTACCTTGCTTCCACCGAGTTCCATATAACAAGAGCCATCTGCTCGCTTTGTGATACCTACCTCCATCTTAATAGGTCTAAGCTCGTCTACCTTTCTTCCATCGAGCCTTTTTCCTTTTTCTATAAGTTTTTTGGGCTTGTTAATCATGACTTATTTCCTCTTTCCCTTTTTTTTCAGTAATTATCATTTCTCTAACCAGGTCTGTTAGTCCGGGCGTATGCGACTCACTCTCTATTTTCAACAGCGTCTGGATAGCTATATCCATATTATCCTCTTCTCCATGGACCAATATACGTCCGTTTTGACCGACAAATATACTACAATCCAGCTCCTTTTTTAGTAAATTAATCATGGAGCCCCCCCGCCCTATCACTCGGGGGATTCTAGTATGAGATATCTCGATGACCCTGCCATTTCTTAGTGGACTAAAATTCTCCAACATGAGATCGACCCGCATAGTCGCATCTATATCCTTGACCTTTGCAATGAATAAATCACCTATGTCAAGAAATCGACCCATATCAAACGGATATATTCTATCCGGATGTTCTGAGATGTGAAGAAGTGCTTCGTATGGCGAGTTGATATCGATGATCCAGTTTGAAAAGCTGATGTCAACCACTTTTCCGATCACAATATCGCCGGTATGTGGTATATACTTTCCGAACATCGGGATTACTCTTAGCTCTTTTGAATCCAAGATTCCATATATCGATGCATATACCCCGCCGTTTGCAACATATGTGCCTTCACCTGCCCGCTTGACATCATCCGAAAGTAAGTCACCAGGAATTACCAGTTTCATGCTTGCCTCACCAATTTGGTCTCAGCATCGCCCTTTGTGAGGCTGTTCACCAATGAGTAGAAATCACCTTGTATACCCGCTGGAATTTTTATTAGCGCTACCCATGACCCATCACTTTGCCATTCTTCCTTTACCAATTGCCCAAATCGCTGGATTTCTCCGTAGGATTTGGCAGCATACTCAGCAGGAATCTTGATAGCTATACTCACTTCATCGAAACGAATGGGTATGATCGGTCGAATTTTTTTCATAACTTCGCTGACCATTTCGTCATCGCTTTTAAAAGGATCAATATGGATGCCTGCCTCTTCAATTACTTTTTCTATCCTGGAAGGGGGATGCGGAGCTTTAGTTTGTGGATTAAATGCGTTTCTCGTGATTATATTAACAATCCGCTTGCGTTTATTTTCTTGCATCTTTTTCCTCTGCTGAGAGGTGATCTGTATGTCTCCGTGGACGATGATATCTTTGGCTATAGTATACACATCGGTGGTATCAAAGGCTGTCGTAAGTTTATCCTCTGCAATCCTTTCTCCACCAGATGCATCCTCAAATACGTCCTCTACAGCCAATATTTCCTCGATATTCAAGTCTTCACCCCTTTTCATCGCCAAAGCTGGCTCTGGATCGACTAAAATTTCGAAATTTAATCCATGAGTTTTATATCTCGCAACTACGGCTTCATCAAGGGTGACCATTGAAACGCCTATTTTTCATTTTCAGAAGCATGACGATCGATGATTTGCTGGACGTGACCCTGTACATCTTCTGGTGTCAATTTTTTGAACAGCTTCACATCTGATTCGATGATGCCGACTTCTATTGTCTGCGCATCGATTTTTCCTTCTGTCGCTTTATATAGTGCTTCAAGCCCCAATAGTATTGCCTCTTTGATGTCAAGATCTTCCTTATATTGTTCCTCGAAAACCTCTACGGCAGTATTTTTTCCTTCACCTATTGCAGTCGCCTTGTACTCAAGTAATGTGCCAGAGGGGTCTGTCTCGAA
>JBHPDI010000024.1:0-15861 GCA_042577985.1 Halobacteriota archaeon
ACTTAAAATTTAAAAAAAAAGTTTCTTACTTTACATTCAAAGACATACCATAAACGAAATTTAAAATGAATTAATCCACAAAATTTTCAGAAGTTTTATTGTAGAAATGCCAAGAGAGCGAATAGGCTATTACTAAGGCACCAAGCCCACCTATGTACCATAATGTATCAAAGAATGCGGAAAAATTATTTGATGCATGAATAAGCACTGCGAGAAGATAGAACCTAACGGGTCGATTTGTTGCAATACCATAGGCAGTAATCGATGCGCTCGCGGCATGGAATATCATCAGAGGTAGTCGGATGGCTATAGGAGCACCTATTGCGAGGTATACAAAAAACTCAGATATTCCGAATCCCAATCCAACTAGAAAACCGAGAGTAAAAATAGACCTCTTAGATTCACCATGACGATAGAAGAGAGGGTATGCTTTTGCAAATTCTTCGATGAAAGGCGCGAAGATGGAGACTGCACATAATTCGGCATATAATCTCGGTAAAACTGTACATAGATTGTCTGTGAACAGTCCAACATATAGTGTAAGAGGTACGCTTATTACAAATCCAGAGAGAAGAAAGAAAAGTTTCTCTCTTAAGTCGGGTTTATGAGGTGCTATTAGCTTTATTTCATCAAGCTCATCTAGCTTTTCGCCACCAAGCTCTTCTGAGTCCAGATTTGCGCCATCTTCTAACTCAGTCATTCTTAGAGATGCTCCCTTAGAAAACATTAATAGATTGCTATATATACTTTTTCTACAATGGAGCTTTGCACCTAAATTCCTAAATCTGAACTTAAATTTAACTGGCAAGAAATTTATGGCAAAAGCCCCCTCAAGTTACCACCCCGAAAAGTCGAAGTAAAAGTCCCGACAAGTTACCAGAACCCCTGACAGTACTTCCGAAAATTGATGGCACCGTCAACTAAATTTTGGGGTTTAAATTTAAATTCAAAAGGTCAAATTCCGCCGAGTAAGTCGATGATTGAAATAGTACTTATTATCCATACATGTATCTTTTCTCATTTGTATCTTGTTACGCTAACAAATGGCTCTCGTTGTGGTTTTTTTCTCTTTATAATTAAGAGAATAATGCAAATCGTCGAAAGGACAAAAAATACAACGCCTATACACAGTAGACCTATAATTGAATAGATAAAATAGTATATCAAACCCATTACACCAGCAAAAATGAATGATGGGATTAATAATTTAAGTAGAGGCTCAATTTTTTCTTTATTCAATTGTATTTTATCACAATTCATACAATTACTTCCTATCAGTAGGTATTTATAATTCATCAAAATAATAAATATCTGCAACTTTAGGGTCAAAAATCATACTTTATGGTCAAAACCGACTTTAGGTGCAAACTCCCTTGAATAGCAAGTCTTATATAGAACTACAAACAATCAATTCGGTGCTATAAAGCAAAATAGAGAGGTAAGATATAATGGCAGGACAACTGGGTGGAACACCCATATTTATATTAAAAGAAGGTTCAGAACGAACGAGAGGAAAGGACGCGCAGAATAGGAATATCCTTGCTGCTAAAGCTATTGCTTCTGCAGTCCGCACGACCTTAGGTCCCAAGGGAATGGACAAGATGCTTGTGGATCCATTGGGAGATATCGTAATCACCAATGATGGTGTGACAATTCTGAAGGAGATGGAAATCGAACATCCGGCTGCGAAGATGATCGTCGAGGTTGCTAAGACCCAAGATGATGAAGTCGGAGACGGAACAACCGCCGCTGTAGTTATTACAGGAGAATTGCTGAAGCAGGCTGAGGACTTGTTAGACCAAGATGTGCATCCAACGGTCATAGCATCCGGCTACAGACTGGCTTCAGAAAAGGCGAGAGAGATCCTAGGTTCTATTGCGACAAGTTTGTCTCCTGATGATATGAGTGCTCTAAAAAGAATAGCTGTAACATCGATGACCGGAAAGGGTGCAGCAAGAGATAGTCTGGCTGAGCTTGCCGTGAAGGCGGTCAAAGCTGTAGAAGAAGATGGTCACGTAGATGTGGACAATATAAAAGTCGAGAAGAAGGTTGGGGGCAGTACGGAAGATTCAAAGTTGATAGAAGGAATGATCATCGACAAGGAGAGAGTGCACCCAGGCATGCCAAAAACGGTGAATAACGCCAAGGTAGCATTGATCAATGCTGCACTGGAGATGGAAAAAACAGAAGTGGATGCAAAAATAGAGATCACTTCACCGGACCAACTGAAATCGTTCCTAGATGAAGAAGAGAATATTCTGAAGAGAATAGTTGAAAATGTAAAAGCAAGTGGAGCAAACGTGGTATTTTGTCAAAAGGGCATTGATGACATGGTTCAACACTATCTGGCGAAAGCAGACATTTTTGCTGTCAGAAGGGTAAAAGAGAGCGACATGAAGAAACTGGCTAGAGCAACCGGTGCTAAAATAGTCACAAATGTCGATGAAATCACAGAGAGCGATCTGGGCAAAGCAGGATTGGTCGAGGAGCGAAAGATCGGCGATGAGGAAATGTTGTTCATAGAGAAGTGTGACAATCCAAAGGCGGTTTCCTTACTACTAAGAGGAGGAACCGAACACGTCGTCGATGAACTCGAGCGGGCATTACATGATGCGCTTCGCGTTGTAGGTGTTATAATCGAAGATAAAAAACAAGTGACTGGTGGTGGCTCGTCTGAGATAGAGGTTGCACTCCGTCTAAGAGAATATGCGTCTTCTGTTGGTGGAAGAGAGCAACTCGCCATAGAATCTTTTGCAAATGCCTTGGAATCCATACCAAGAACACTTGCAGAGAATGCTGGGCTAGACCCGATAGATATGCTCGTTGCGTTGCGATCTCAACATGAGCAGGGCAAAAAGAACGCAGGATTGGATGTTTACAGAGGAAAAGTCATCGACATGATGGAAGCAGGTGTGGTCGAACCCCTAAGGGTGAAAACCCAGGCAATTTCTTCTGCAACAGAAGCAGCGGTCATGATTCTCAGGATAGATGATGTAATCGCGGCAAGCTCTATGGGAGGCGGTGGAATGCCCCCAGGTATGCCCCCAGGTATGCCAGGCGGCATGGGTGAATACTAGGGTATTCATCCCCCATCCCCCCCTTATTTTTTCATCTCTAATCTGAGGCGTTAAAAAAGATAAGAAGAGGTGAGGCGTAAAAGCCATTGCTGAGTTATCTGAACTGAAGGTTTCTAGTGTTGGGTTTCCAGCTAAAAAGAATGATCAAGGAATTATCTAAATTTATAGAATAGAATTTGGAAAAAACGTCCTCCTAGAGCGAGAATAAAAAAAAAGCCCGTATCAGAACGATATAAAATTAGATAGATCTATCCCGCTGGAGTACCCAACAACTGATACGGACCTATCTATGTAGTACGAATATCAAATACAATAACGGTGTGTTAGAGATGATGCAAAAACACACGAAATCGATGAAAAAAAGAAGTGCCACCCAAGACAAACCTAGTCGCAAAGTAAGTCAAACGAAAGATAAAAAGCCAAAAAAGGAACTAGAAGAGGGAATAAAGGTCCTTAAAAAAGAGCTGAAAGATAAAATTACATTGGCTGAAGGATATTTAGAGCGATTACAGTATTTGCAAGCAGATTTTGAAAATTATAAGAAAAATTCCCTAAAAGAAAGAGACGAATTTTCCAAGTATGTCAATGAAAAGTTAATCGTCAAGTTACTGGATGTAGTAGATAATCTTGAGCGTGCTCTTGGCTCAGCAGAAAACAGCGAGAGTGTGGAGCCATTAATTGAGGGTTTGAAAATGATCCTTAAGCAATTGCAAGATATATTAAAATGGGAAGGTGTAGATACCATAAAGGCCGTAGGTGAAAGATTTGACCCATACAAACATGAGGCTGTTATGGGTGTCACAACCGGAAAACATCCTGAAAACGCCGTGGTTGAGGAATTGCGGAAGGGTTATTCTTTAAAATCAAAAGTCGTAAGACCGGCATTGGTCAAGGTAGAGAAGAGGTAATTTCATGGCAAAAGTGATTGGAATTGATCTAGGTACAACCAACTCATGCATGGCAGTGATGGAGGCTGGCAAGCCGACCATCATCAACAACGCAGAAGGAGGCAGGATAACTCCTTCCCTTGTTGGCTTTACCGAGAGCGGAGAGATAGTTGTTGGAGAGGTTGCTAAGAGGCAGTACATATCAAACCCAGAGCGTACTGTTGCTTCCGTCAAGAGAAAGATGGGTACAAAAGAGAACGTGAGGATTGGTAAAAAAGAATATGCCCCCCAAGAGATATCGGCAATGATCATACAAAAGTTGAAACGGGATGCAGAGAGCCGTTTGGGAGAGAAAATAACTCAAGCAGTAATTACTGTTCCGGCTTATTTCGATGATGCCCAGAGGACTGCAACAAAAGATGCTGGAAAGATTGCCGGCTTGGAGGTGCTCCGAATAATCAACGAGCCTACAGCCTCATCTTTGGCCTATGGACTGGATAAAGATGAGGAGAGCACCATCTTGGTATATGATCTGGGTGGAGGCACATTTGACGTTTCTATACTAGAACTGGGCGATGGTGTTTTTGAGGTTATGTCAACCACAGGTGATACACACCTGGGGGGTGATGACTGGGACCAAAAAATAGTGGACTGGCTTGCTGACGAGTTCAAAAATAAAAATGGCATCGATCTAAGAAAAGATAAAATGGCGATGCAGAGGTTAAAGGATGCAGCTGAAAAGGCTAAGATAGAACTTTCCTCTGTGTTAACTACGAATATCAACCTACCATTTATAACTGCAGATAATAGCGGACCAAAACACATGGATGTTGGACTGACAAGGGCGAAGTTTGAGAGTATGACTTCTGACCTAGTGGAAAGAACAATAAGATCAATAGAGCAGGCATTATCTGATGCTAAACTAAAGCCAAAGGATATTGACAAAGCCATTCTGGTAGGTGGTCAGACAAGATCTCCTATAATTCAAAAACTTGTGAAAGACTACTTTGGCAAAGATCCCTACAAGGACATTAACCCAGATGAATGTGTAGCCCTTGGGGCAGCAATACAGGCAGGAGTGCTGGCAGGAGAGGTAAAAGATGTGCTCCTACTGGATGTTACTCCCCTGACCTTGAGCATAGAAACGTTGGGCGGCATAGCCACACCATTGGTTGAGAAGAACACCACAATCCCAACCAGAAAAAGTCAGATATTTTCCACTGCAGCAGATAGTCAACCATCTGTGGAAATTCATATCTTGCAAGGCGAACGGGAAATGGCGGTATATAACAAAACCTTGGGAAGGTTCATATTGGATGGAATTCCACCCGCCCCAAGAGGAATACCACAGATCGATGTAACCTTTAACATCGATGCAAACGGGATTCTTAACGTCAAAGCGAAGGACCTCGGAACCGGTAAAGAGCAATCTATCACCATTGAGAAAACAGACACTCTTTCAAAGGAAGAGATAGAACGAATGGTCAAAGAGGCAGAAGAACACGCAGAAGAAGATAAAAAGAAGAAAGAAGAGGTAGATATCAGAAACAATGCTGATGCGATGATATACTCCACAGAAAAAGCCATTTCGGAAGTAGGTGACAAGCTGGATGAAGAAAAACTTGAGAATACAAAAAAAGCAGTGGAAGAAGTCAAAGAATCACTGAAATGCGACGACATAGAACGTATCAAGAAATCCACCGAGGAGCTTGCTAAGACGTCCCAAGAGCTATTTACCGCCATGTATGCTGAGATCGCAAAAAAACAAGAAGAGCAAAATCAAAAGCAAGATCAAGAGCAAAAGAAGACAGAAAATGATAAGGATGCGGTGGACGTGGACTATGAGGTAGAGGACGAGAAGAAGAAAGATTAGAGGCGTATTGTGTGTGAAACGTGATTACTATGATGTCCTCGGAATTGATCGGAATGCTTCGCAAGATGAGATAAAGAAAGCATATCGTCAATTAGCTAAGAAATACCATCCAGATATAAATCCAGATAAAAAAACAGCAGGAGAGAATTTCAAGGAAATTTCTGAGGCATATGAAATTTTGGCTGATCCTGATAAGAGATCCAATTATGACAGGTTCGGTCATGCCGCCGCGAGAGATGCCTTCAGCAGAGGGGGTTTCTCTTGGGGTGATTTTACTCATTTTGGTGATATAGAAGATCTTTTTGGTAGAGATTTCTTTGGAACGGAAATCTTCAACACGTTTTTTGGTTCGAATAGGAGAGGATATAGACCTACCAGAGGTGCTGATCTGGGATATGACCTGGATATAACCCTGGAGGATGCTGCATTCGGCACCAACAAGGAAATTGAAATACCTCGCATGGTGAAATGTGATTCTTGCAATGGCTCCGGAGCTAAGACGGGAGGATTGAAAACCTGCCCTGATTGCAACGGAACAGGGCAGAAAAAACAGATGAGGAGAACTGCTTTTGGAATGTTTACCTCCATCACGACATGCGGAAGATGTCGCGGAGAGGGAAAAACCATAGAAGCGATTTGTCCTGACTGTAACGGTGATGGAAAAGTTCGCCGTACAGGGAGCATCTCCGTAAAAATTCCGCCCGGAGTGGAAACCGGCTCTCGCCTAAGAGTCATGGGGGAAGGTGAAGCAGGCACAAAGGGGGGATCGACTGGAGATTTGTACATAATAGTCAACGTCAAGCCCCATGATATTTTCAAGCGAGAGGGAGATGATGTCATTTGTGAGGTTCCCATCAGCTTTACCCAAGCAACCCTTGGAGCGGAGATAAAGGCACCAACTTTGAAGAGTGAAGCTAAGATTAAAATACCTCCCGGCACGCAGACAGGCACTATATTTAGGTTAAAAGGGATGGGCATTCCTCACCTGAATAGAAGGAGCAACGGAGATCAGCACGTAAAAGTGATCGTAAAGACTCCCAAGAAGCCAAGCAAAAGACAGAGAGAGTTGTTGTTGGAGTTAGAGGATATCAGCAAAGAATCCCCAGGATTTTGGAAAAGGTGAGTGGTAAATAATAAATAAAATATCAACCCAGCCGTGCTCTGACTTTATCAATTATTTTTTTATGGGGGTTCGTGACTGCCAAGAATTATGAGATTGAACAGTAAACAAAAATTCTTTTCTTTAGTCCGCAACTTTTATATCTCGTCCTAGCTTTCTATTTTCAGGCATGACGAATATCGGAGATATAATGAAAGAAAAAGTGGTCACAGTGGATGAGAACATCACTGTGGAAACTGCATGCAAGATCATGGGCGAAAATCGCATAGGAAGTGTCGTGGTAACACGCAATGATAAACCCTATGGGATATTCACGGAAAGAGATTTGCTATCGAAAGTCATCACAAAAGGAATCGATATAAAAAAGTCGATTGTCAAGGATTTCACATCTGAACCCATCGTTACCATAAACCCAGATTTTCATATTAGAGAATCTGCCAAGATAATGGCAGATCTGCGAATCAAGAGGCTTGTAGTAATGAAAGATGAAGAACTAATCGGGATTTTCACTGCCGCTGATTTAGCAGATGTTATCGCAAGACATCCCATTGATTTTTAGTTCGGATCGGAGGAACAATAAAATGAGTTCTGAATATCATCAAGATACGAAAACAAAATGTTCAACTTGTGCTAAAGAACTACTACCGAATGATCTCGGTAAAAAATGGAGAAAATGTCATTTTTGCGGAGAGCCGATTTGTTTCGATGATACACATTATTTAAGTGTTCGAGTAAAAGGATTGTACAACGATTATCTTGATGTTGTTCCTGTGTGTAAAAAGTGTTATCCGAAGGGGTTGTAATAAAAAAAGAATAACTATCATCGGCATTACTTTTTTTTAAATCCGATATCTGATATTGGTTCTAAAAAGCACCCTAAACCAAGAACTAAAAAATGTTGTCTGGTTTTGATGTAAACTATTGGTTGATATACAATTGAAAGGATATCATTTAAATTCCAACATGTCTGATTTTAAACTATAAATGTTGTTTAGATACTTTGTGCTCCGATCCGAAATGATGCCTAAATTTATGAACGGTCAAGAGTTCGAAGCTCGCCGAACGTCAATCAATTAAGCAGCAAAAAAGGTGTGTCATTCCATTCATTTATTTAGATAACAGGAAATGATAAATGTTTATTTATTGAGATAATAATTAATGATGAGTGGTTGAATCGTATAAAAACAAGTTTTAGGAGTTCGGGGATTATATGCAAATATTAGCCATAGATGTTGGATTTGGAACACAGGATATTCTGCTTTATGATAGTACCAAGAGAATTGAAAACTGCGTAAAGATGGTGCTACCCTCACAGACAAAAATCGTCGCCAAAAAGATCGCTGAGGCAACCCAGGAGGGCAAAGACGTATTCCTGATCGGGGAGACCATGGGAGGAGGCCCCAGCACAAAAGCGGTCGGAGACCACATAGAAGCGGGTCTCAATGTGTATGCGACCGAATCTGCAGCAATGACATTGTATGACGATCTGCAGAGGGTGAAAAAACTGGGAGTTAAAATTATAGATGAAGCACCAAAAAATGCGGCACGCATAGAAACCAGAGATGTGGATATCAATGCAATCAAACATGCATTATCCATGTTTGATATAGAAGTACCGAAAAAAGTCGCGATAGCGGTCCAAGATCATGGCTATTCGCCCAAAATGAGCAACCGCATTTTCAGATTTCAACACATTAAAAATGCCATGGAGAACGGGGGGAAACTTACATCTTTTGTCTATAAAGATGAAGAGGATATACCTAATTATTTAACCCGAATGAAAGCTGTGGCAAAGACATTAGGGGATTATGATGTTGTTCTGACTGATACGGGGATAGCTGCAATCTGGGGTGCATTGACTGATGCTCCCATAATGAAAAAAGACCCGGTGATCCTGGTTAACATCGGAAACGGTCACACATTGGGAGCTTTGATGAATGGCAAGACCATTTCAGGGTTATTCGAGCACCATACCTCATGCATGAACGCAGAAAAGCTTGATGAGTATATACGAAAATTGGGCGACGGAACACTGACTTTCGAGGAGATTTTTGATGATTGGGGGCACGGCTGTTTCATAAATGATGCTCCTGGGTTTGATGGGGTGGAGTTGATCGCGGTTACAGGTCCGAAGAGAGATATGGCACGTAATTCAAATCTGGATATATATTTTGCAGCTCCGCATGGTGATATGATGATGACCGGATGCTTTGGATTGGTCGAGGCATACAAATATAAGTATAAGTTAGGAGGATGCTGAGAACTTGAATGTCCTTTTAATCCATCCACCCTGTGAGGAGGAGATATATCGACGATTTCTGGGATTGACCGCACCACCGAACGGACTGGCCTATGTTGCTGCTTCCTTGGAAGCAAAAAATAAAGTCAAAATAATTGACATGCCAGCAGAAAAAAAGGACATAGCAAAAGTCAAAAAGGAGATTGAGACTTTTAAGCCTGATATATTGGGTGTGTACTGTGCGACCTATCGGGTCGACCATGCCCACGAAGTCATCAATGCTGCAAAAGAGGTTGATGCCTCTATCAAAACCGTGATGGGCGGCCCCCATGCTTCACTGCTGGCAGAGGATGTTTTGAAGGAAAATCCAAACCTGGACGCAGTGGTGTGTGGAGAGGGGGATATAACCTTTCCAGAGTTGGTCAATGCCTGGGCGTCGGGAGATCTCACCAAGGTAAAAGGAATAGTTTTTCGAGAGAACGGACGTATCCTGAGAAACCCTCCAAGACCGTTGATCGATGATCTTGATGGACTTCCCTATCCTGCAAGGCATTTATTGCCCATGGATAAATACAGACTTTTTGAAACCTTCAGGATGGCCACAATGGTCTCAAGCAGGGGATGTCCCTATGGGTGCCATTATTGCAGCGTTTCAGCCATATATGGCAGAAAATGGAGAGCCAGATCTGCGAAAAACGTCGTGGATGAGATGGAACATTTGTGCGAGAACTATGATATCGACATGATCATGTTCTTTGACGACAGCTTCGATCTGGATAAAAAAAGAACCGAAGATATCTGCGATGAAATAATGAAAAGAGGATTGGATATTCCATGGGGCTATGAGAGTTCGATCGTGAGCACCGATAGAAACCACCTGAAAAAATTGAGAGAAGCCGGCTGTAGAATACTCGCATATGAAATAGAGACCACCTCGCAAAAGTCGATCGACACCATGAAGAAGGACATCAGCACCCGGGAGATGAAAGAGGTCATGGGTGCCCTAAAGGACTTTGGCATTCTGAGAATAGCCAACGTTATACTGGGTTTACCGGGGGAGACCAGAGAAGATGTGATAGAGAGCATAGATTTAATGAAAGAGTTAAATCCGGAATATCCCCTGTTTTTCCTGCCAACTCCCTATCCGGGAACCAAGTTCCATGACACCGCAGAAAAAATGGGAATGATCAAGGAGCTGGACTGGAGCAAGTACACCACAGCCAACCCGATCATAGAGACGCAGGAACTCTCCCTGAAAGAAGTAAGAGAGCTGAACACAAAAGCCTACAAGGATTTTTATTTAAGGTCAAGTGCGATAAAAAACAATCTGAGAATTTTATCTAGGTTCATAAAAGAGGGAATAATAAAGCCAAGGCACATGCCGGGACTGGCATACCACCAGATGAAGACGTTGTTGTGGTTGATGAGGATGTGAGATTTTATAAAGATTAGGTTTTAGATTTTTAGTTTAATAATAAAAAAATATCGAAGTTTATTTGCGATCATACCGAACATTGTTCTCTTGAATTTGGATCCCTACTCCTATAAGTATAAGGTAATCCGGGAGTTCAATGAGAAGAATCAAAAGCTTCCCTCAAAACCGCTTCCATCAATAATTCAGAATTCTTCTGGTTCTCCTTTACTTGTTCTTCAAGTTCATCGCAGAGTTTCATTAATTGGTCTACTTTTTGGACTATTCGTTTTTGTTCGTTTAGTGGTGGGAGAGGAAATAATATTGAAGCCCATTTTAATTTATTAATAATATTTGTTGCTGAACCTGTCGATTTCTTCCAAACTTCTGCTTGAAAATATTGTGAAGTTGTGAAGTAATAAATAAATTTGGCACTAATATTTTGAAGTCCTTTTATCGTATTTATCTGCTGATTACATGAACAATCCCTGTCTGTATAAAAGGATTTTCCAGTAGATCCACCTATACAAACCATCATAAGGGAGTTCTCAGAAATCAATCTACCATGCTTCAAACCTTCTAAGGTTAAAGATTCATTCCGATAATTTATGCCTTTGTCAGAAATATCTGCTGGTTTAATAAAGGGAATATCTCCATTAAAAAATTCAGAATTTTTTGTTGAGGGAGTAGTTCCTGTTTGAGTCTCTCCCAATTCTCCAAGTCTTAACCACTCCCAACCTTTTGGTAGTTGATAAGGCATCTCTTCTTCAGGTATTGGTGGCATAGGTTTTTCTTTCTTAATCTTTTTTTCTTTGATTAATTTCTCTTTTTCTTTCTTGATTTTTTCTAAAAGAGCTGATGCCGGTTCATCATTTGGATCTTGTGGAACAAGTTTTCCTTGCATAGCTTCTTGGAGAATAACTTGGCGTAATTCCAAAATTTGTTCATAGGTAATCTTCATGGATTGTGAAATGGTTTTAATATGATCATCTGTAAATGTGATATCCTTTAATAATTTCTTCTGGGTTTCAATGTCGGGTATAGGAATCCTAATTTCAAGAAAGGCTTTTGGTTTTATCCGATTTTTCCCACTTGTTCCACCAGATTTATCTTCACATTTTTTCCAGAAAAAGGATTGTTTTGTTATCCACTCAAACCACAAAGGATCAAGCTCATCAGTGTTTATTTCGTACAAAGGAAACTCAGTTGAAGCATGACATCCATCTAGTTCAAGTGGAACAACAGCTACACTTCCATTTCTTGCCCAAATCTTGTTTACAATAATATCTCCCTTCTTAACCTTGGAGAAACGCTTATATTTTGTATCTGATCCTTTAATTAGCTCTCTTTCGTATGAACCTTTTCCCCATACTCTTACACCTATCTGACGATAAGTAACATCCGGTTGAACCTCAATTTTCCTATCAATTAGTTTTGTAACTTCACCTATTGGTCGAATCATGTTATTTACTTAAAGTTCTCTCAATATCGTCAAGTCGTTTTTGAGCATCTATAAGATTGTTTCGAATCTTTTTTATGATACCTTCTTTTGTATGATTATTGGCAGAAGATTTAGAGTTAGGAGTGCTTATATCTAAATTATAATTCCTTTTCTCGATCTCATCAATAGAAACCTTCCAGCAGTATTGCTTGAATTTCTCGTTTTCTCTGTCATTCCACCATTCTTTTTCTAAATCAAATTCAGAAATTCTTATTGGTTTGCTTTTATTGTAAGTCTTATATCCCTCTGGAAGTGGATGTTCAAAATACCAAACATCTTTTGTTTTTTCTCCTTTGGTAAAGAATAGTAGATTAGTTCTAATTCCAGTATAAGGATTGAAAACGCCATTAGGTAATCTTACGATAGTATGAAGATTAAATTCAGAAAGCAATTTCTCTTTAATTCTTGTCTTAACACCTTCACCAAATAAGAATCCATCTGGCAAAATCATTCCAGACCTTCCTACGTCTCTCAAAATGTACATTATAACAACCAAGAATAAATCAGATGTTTCAGCACTTCTAAAACTCTGCGGAAAATTTGCCTGAATTCCTGCAATTTCTTTTCCGCCAAAAGGAGGATTTGTTACGACAACATCAACTTTCTCTTCTGCTGTAAAATCACGAACGTTCCTAGTTAAAGTATTATCGTGCTTGATATTAGGAACCTCAATATCATGTAAAATAAGATTAGTAACTCCAAGTAAATGAGGCATTGATTTTTTCTCAATTCCTCTTATTGAATCTTGCAGGACTTTTCTTTGTTCAATTGTCTTTACTTTATCTCGGACATTTTCGATAGCACATACCAAAAAACCCCCTGTCCCACATGCAGGGTCTAAGATTTTCTCTCCCAATTTTGGATCAACCATATCAACTATAAATTGAGTTATAGCTCTAGGGGTATAAAATTCTCCTGCATTTCCTGCACTCTGTAAATCATTTAGAATCTTCTCATAAATATCATTAAATATATGTCTGTCCTCTGATTTATTGAAATCTATTTCATTTAATTTATTGATTACTTGTCTAATTAATGTTCCATCTTTCATATAATTGAATGAATCTTTAAAGATTGATTTTATCAAGAATTTTCTAGGGTCGTCTCCTTCTTCTGCTTCTAACTCTTTTAATTCCTTGAAGAGTTTGTTGTTAATAAAATCAAGAAGTTCTTCTCCTGTAATTCCTTCATCATATTCTGCCCAATTTCTCCAACGCAAATCTTCAGGCATTGATGACTCATAATTGTCATCAATCGCTTCTGTTTCTTCCTCTTTATCATCGAATATTTTTAGAAATATCATCCATGCCATTTGAGAAATTCTTTGAGCATCTCCATCTACTCCAGCATCCTTTCTCATAATGTCTTGTATTGATTTTATTAAACTGGAATTTATCATCTTAAACCTCTGCGTATAGTTCTTGTTCCAGTTCTATTAAAGCATTCAAGAAGCTATCTTTTCCACCAAATGAATTTAAAATTTCAACTGGAGTTCCAAATGTATTAAATGGTCTGACTTTAAGGATTTTCAAATCTTCGATATTTTCAATGCCAACGTCTTCATATTTATTGATTAATGCTTCTATGACTTTTCGAGACTTCTCTCCATACTTAGCAAAATAATTTCTCTTTTTAACATTATTTGCCCTTTCCGTTCTAGTCAATGGCTTTTGGTCAAATGCAATATGGCAAATAAGATCAAATTCGTCATACTCTTTTCCAACTTCTTGCTTTAATTCTGATAAAAGAACACCTTGGTCAATTAATTCTTTTAATATTGCAGTTTTTTTATCTGCTTCTTTCCATTTTGTCAAAAATTTGTCAATTGAAGTATATTCTTTCTTGACATTCTTTCTTGTGTAATCTTTTAATGATTCAGTAATGAGTTTTCCGCCTTCACTATAATACTGAACTCTTTCTCTTAAAACTTGAACAGGAATATCATTAACATAGTATTTTTTTATTTTTTCTGGCTCATCATCAATGCTTATATCAGTATCTTCAGACATGATCCTTGGAGGCTTAATCTCATCAGTTACACTTGGTTCATATATCTGAACTGGTTCTCCATCAAAGTCTGGGTCAGCAAATAAATCAGTTACTTTCCTAAAGTCCATGATTGTAAAGAAATGTTTATTATAGGCCTCGTTTACTCTAGTTCCCCTGCCAATAATCTGCTTAAATTCAGTCATCGATTGAATATTACTATCAAGGACTATGAGTTTACAGGTTTGAGTATCAACACCAGTTGTCATCAGTTTTGATGTTGTAACAATCACAGGATGTTTTGTTGCTGGGTCAATAAAATTATCTAATTGATTTTTTCCTTCAGCATTATCTCCTGTTATTCGCATAATATATTTTTGATTTTTGGAATATAAATCAGCATTTTCATTGACGAGTGCCATTCTCATTCTTTCAGCATGTTCAATATCAACGCAGAAAATGATTGTTTTATCAAATCTGTTGGTGTTCTTCAAGAATTGAGATACCTTTTGTGCAACCATCGCAGTTCTTTTGTCAATTACCATGCTTCTATCATGGTCTTTGACATTGTAGATTCTATCTGGGATTAGATTTTCATATTTGTCAAGCTTTCCATATGTTGGACGCCAGCCCTCATCTTTATCTAAATCAATACGAATAACTCTATAAGGTGCTAAGAAACCATCTTCAATACCTTGTTTAAGAGAATATTTATAAATTGGCTCTCCAAAATAGTCAATATTAGAAACTTCCTTGGTTTCTTTAGGTGTCGCAGTCATTCCGATTTGTGTTGCACTAGAATAATACTCCAATATCTCTCTCCATGCAGAATCGACTGCTGCACTTCCTCTATGGCATTCATCCACAACGATTAAATCAAAAAAGTTAGGAGAAAACTGTTTGTAAATATTCTTCCAATCTTCATTTCCAGAAATTCCTTGATATAACGCCATATAAATTTCATAAGATTTGTCAGTATTTCTGTTCTTAATTTTGGTCATTACAGAACCAAATGATTTAAAGTCATTAACCATAGTTTGGTCAATCAAAACATTTCTGTCAGCCAAATATAATATTCTCTTCTTTTGTTTTGCTTTCCAAAGCCTATATATTATCTGAAATGCAACAAAGGTTTTTCCTGTACCTGTTGCCATAACAAGAAGAAGTCTATTTTGACCGTTTGAAATAGCTTCAATAGTTTTATTAATCGCAATTGTCTGATAATATCTTGGTTTTTTTCCGCCTTGCTCATAATAATAATCTGTTGTATTTATGCGCTCTTTTTCTTCATCAAGACCTTTCCAGACTTTATATCTTTGCCACAACTCATTTGGAGATGGAAATTTGTTAAGAGGTATCTCTTTTTCTTTAGATATTGTTTTATCGTGTTCAATAAACGCCTTACCATTAGAGCTATATGCAAAAGGTAAATCCAAAATATCAGCATAATTTAATGCTTGTTGCATTCCAGAACCAATGCTCTGAGAAGGATGTTTTGCTTCTACAACTGCAATAGGTAAATTTGACTTATAATAAAGAATATAATCCGGCTTTATCTTCTTGCCTTCCCTTATGAGTTTTCCATCTATTATTTTTCTTCCTTTTGTGACAGGGAATTGCTCTCTAACTTGTTTTCTTAAATCCCAGCCTGCATCCTTTATAGCAGGTGTTACAAATATTCGACAAACATCTGCTTCGTACGGTCCTTTTTTTACCATTTTAAATATCCTTCACATTAATATATAAAATAAATAAAGTCTATTATTT
>JBHPDI010000025.1:0-14947 GCA_042577985.1 Halobacteriota archaeon
ATTGTCTGTGATATTACAGTGGTCTACGTCTATTCCAAGATATATTCCGCTTTTAGGAGAACTTGCTCCCTCAACCGTGAACCCGCTGATGTTTACGTAATCCGCCATTACGTTAAAGACGTGATCATCTGAATTTTGAGCCCGAACCATGGTAAAATCAGAACCATTCTCAGATTGTATTGTTAACTTCTTATCTACAACTATGTTTTCAGTGTAGGTCCCGTCCCTCACGATTATGGTGTCTCCTTCACTCGCTGCATTCACAGCCGCTTGAATCGTTGAATACTCATCAGGGACGTAGATTATAGATAATGAAGATGCCGTGAAGTTAGGTGTTATATCATTCACCCGTCCGTCCGGGGTATCACCCGTTGGGTTCATTTGATTATTCGCTGCGATAGCTATACCGTTAAGTGAACTGAATCCAACTGCCAAAACTATAAACAAAACCCAAAACTTTTTGGTTTTATTTTTCAATAGGTTCAACTCCCTAAGAGGTCCCCCCTTTACATTTTTGTGAGTATAATATAAAAGAATATAAATCTTCCCCTAATCGTTTCTGTTGAAAATGCAGTGGGTGAGAGGATTTAGTCGGGTGTCTTGTTGAAACTACCAATTGAAAATTCTACAGTATAATTGGAGAGGATCTTAAAAATGTTAATTAATATTTATAATTTCTGTGGTTAAGATAAATAAACTCCATAACTTACCCATAAGTCATGGTAAGTAAATTTTAAATTTTTCAATTCAATTAACCCATATCTTGGGGGTAGGCGCCGTCTCCCTTTTGTGCTTGTTCTCTTCGATGCGTTGAATGATCCCTTCTACAGCATCACTCGAAATACCCAACTCCTTTTTGACATCTATATATTTCTTCCCTTCATCGATTCGTTTCTTCAAAATGGCATCGATCAATTTGTATGAAATCCCAAAATCTTCCTCGTCCGTTTGACCTATCCACAAGCCTGCAGAAGGTGCTTTTTGGATAATTTGCTCTGGAACCTTGAGATATGTTGCAAGGGCTTGAACCTGGGTCTTGTATAAATCTCCTAGAGGGAGAATGTCCACACCAGCGTCACCGTACTTTGTACCATAACCCAAAAGGATTTCAGTTCTGTTACAGGTCCCGATAACGAGACGATTCAGCAGATTAGCATAATAATAGAGAATGCACATCCTTGTGCGCGCTTTAAGATTGCCATTAAACACCCTTGCAGCATGATCATAATTTGGGATATTAGATGCAAAGACATCTATTATACCAGAAATTTCAACGATCTTATACTCAATGCCAAGCTTTTTTACTATTAGTAGAGCGTCTTCGACATCATCCTCCCTGGTTATGCCCTTTTCTGGAAGTAATAGACCTAAAACATTTTCACTACCAAGCGCTTGGACAGAAAGAAAAGCCGTGACACTGGAATCTACGCCACCACTTAACCCTAAGACTGCCCCCCCAGCATTTGCCTTTTCGACGCTGGTCCTGATAAACTCAGTGATCTTTTCCACTGTCTTCTTAAAATCCATATCTGTATCTGTTGATGTCATATCCCTTCAAGCACAATTCTGAGTTTATCTCCCGCTTCCTTTGCTTTGCCCTGCTCATTTTTAAATATAAATAAGGGCACACCAGTGATAACAGAGCATGTAGCCGCATACATTCGATTGAGATGTTGTTGTTCTATGATGGGGTCCTCTCTTTTTCTGATGTCCTCGTCCTTTCTTCTTCGGGCCATTATGCCTTCCTCGCTGGATTCGACCACGACAAGTATATCCAACGTAAGTTTTTTTAGCACATGATGTGGCAAACCAGGATAATAGCCTTGGGGCTTGAGAACGCTGCAATGAGTATCCAATATGATGTTCATCTCCTTTGCCTTGTCAGATATCTTCTCGGCAGCTAACTCCTGAATACTCTTATAAATTTCAAGAGGCATTTTCATCCTCATCTCATCCCTATGTTCTACCAGCCCAGACTCCTTGGCAGCATCAAACATATAATCCCCGAAATTCATTAACTCGTATTTTTCTTTGATGCCTTCGAGCGCAAATTGCACCACAGTGGATTTTCCCACGCCGGGCACTCCTGTTATTACGACTAGTTTTCCCATTTTTATCCCTCACCTCATAATGAACATTTAAACTTCTGAATCTGATCCAAAGTTCCAATTAATGTCAAAGTATATCCCTCCGATAGGATCGTGGTTGGGTCCGGATTTGGGATGAAAAGTTCATCATGCTCTATCCCAACTATCGTGCATCCTGTCCTAGATCTGATCTTTGTCTGCGCTATGCTCTTTCCCGCCAGTAGTCTACTGACCGAGCACGTGAAAACTTTAAATCCCTCTGCAAGCGTAATATCTTCTTCTCCAAATATTATTTTTGCAAGCATCTGCCCTCCAACCACTGACAAAGACAGGACATAGTCTGCACCTGCTTGGTATAGCTTGTCAATGGAGCGTTCATAGTTAGCACGAGATATTATCTTTAGATGTGGATTCATCTTCCTTGCTATGAGTGTCGTATATATGTTCTCAGAATCCATATTTAATGTAACTATAAGCGTAGAGGCATCCATGATATTTGCTTCCATCAACGTGTTTTCATCTGTTGAACTGCCGCTTACGTGATTGACATCCGAGATTTTTGTCTTGTCAATTATCTTATATGATATGTTCTTTGCCTGTAGAGTTTCTGCAACTTGATTGCCAACATCACCAAATCCAGCTAGGATAAAAGGCCCCTCCCTCCTTCGTCGCTCAGAGGTTATCTTCATCAGCAAATTTAACTGTTCTTCAGTACCAATGACCACCAAGACTGAGTGTTTTTTGATGATCGTATTCGGTGCAGGATTCAACATCAACTGTTCATCTTGCCATAGTCCCACGATCGTAGCCCCCGTCTTATTCCTGATCATCGTATCTGCAAGCGATTTTCCTGCAATTGGAGAGTCCGCATATATGGGAACTTCGATTATCTTTAGGTCTCTGTGCAATTCTTCTCCGATAGTCTCATCACTTAGAGGAACGGCGGCCATCTGAGCAATGCGAGCTCCAAGCAATTTCCTAGGGGAGAGCACTCTGTTTGCTCCAGCGAATTCCAGATATCTGGCTATCGATATGTCTTCGACCAAAGCTATGATCTTTGCATCGGTTAGTTTCGATGCACTTAGCACGATGTTTGCATTTTCCTCGTCGTCCATGTTCGCGATCAAAAATTGTGCACGATCCACATTTGCGTTTTTAAGGGTCTCGTCATCGCTGGGATCACCGTATATGCATACATAATTTTTTGAGAGTTGTCTGACGACCTGATCCTCATCGTCGATGATCGCAAAAAGGATTTGTCTAGCTCGCAATTCCTTTATCAATGTTTCAACTAACGCATTGTATCCGCAGATCAACACATGATCTTCCATAGTCTTTGGAACACGGGTTGGCAACAAAACTTGGATTTTTCTTTCAATCCACGGTGTTACTATAAGTGGAAATATAATCGCGAAAAATATCATCACACCAGAGATCTGAACGATGATCGAGAATATTCTTCCCATATCACTCTCAAAGACGATATCTCCATAACCCAAAGTCGTCATGGTGCTTATTACCCAATAAACGGCAGTTACAATACTGAATTCCCTTCCCTCAAATTCTCCCATCAGATATATGAAAATCAGGCTGTATAAGATTATCAGCGAGGTTCCAATTGCAATGTACTTTGAAACCAATGTATCGATCTTTGGTTTCATATTCTCTTAATTAAACTCACCACCAATATATCTTATGATGGAAAAAGTTAAAAAGACAGAAAAGGTTAAAAAGGATGTGATATATCTACAAAGAGCACCGACGTATTTATTATTGATTTGATGGTGGTGGTTTGCTAATAGTATTTGACATGGATAACACTCTCGTCGATATTGAAATAATCGATGAGCTTGCTAAAGCTGCTGGTCTTGGTGAGGAGGTTGCTTCAATCACTAGAAATGCCATGCAGGGCGAGATTGATTTTGGAACAGCCCTTACCGAGAGAGTGAAACTCCTAAAGGATTTACCTGAAAAAGAAGTTATAAAAATAGCAGACAGCATACCGATCATGAAAGGTGCCGAGCTGTTGATAAAAGAGGCAAAATCCATGGGATACAAGACGGCGATGATCTCTGGAAGTTTTATGATTTTTGCAAAAAAGGTAGGAGATAAACTAGGTATTGATCACGTCGTTGCTAATGAGCTGGTCATAAAAGATGGTGTTGTAACCGGAGAAGTAACAGGACCCTTGATGAAACAAGACTCCAAAGAATTTGTACTCATAGAAATCGTAAAATCAGAGGGGCTAGAACTCAAGGATTGTGTAGTCGTGGGAGACGGAGCAAATGATATACACATGTTTAAGAATGCCGGACTCTCGATAGCGTTTGGCCAGAATCCGGCATTAAACGACATTGCAGATGTGGTGATAACCCAGAAGGACCAGGAACTAATCATTCCCCTATTACCTAAGCCAAGACAGGACATGCTAGAAGAGCTACAAGAAAAGAAGGAAAAACTAAAAATCGAATCAGAAAAACTTAAAGAAAAGCGAAACAAACTCAACCAGAATTCATCTACGTTATCGATGAAAAGGGATGAACTTAACCAGAAAGCAAGAGAACTAGTGACCGCTGCACAAGCATCCAAAAAAGAGAGAGATGCATATAACGAGAAGGTAAGCGAGTACAAAGCAAAACGAGACGAACTAAACGAAAAAGCGAACAAGGTCTACGCTCAATTGGATAAATTGCGCAAAAAGAGTAATTCAAAAGGATCTTCCATCGATGAACTCAGGCGAGAAATAGATAATTTGGAATTTAAACAACAGACAGAAGTAATAAGCACCGGCAAAGAGCGCCAACTGGTTGATCGGATTTCCTCTTTGCAGGAAAAATATCTGAAGAAAAAGATACAGTTAGAACAGGATGTAGAACTTAAAGCACTTTTAGAGAACGCACAAACCCTCTGGAATCAGGCCTCTGAATATCATGAGAGTGTCACTGAGTACGCAAATTTGGCTCAAGAGAGGCACGAAAAAATGATTGCTGCATTTAGGGACGTTGATCAGATAAGGACTGATGCAGATACTACTCATAAGGAATTCGTAAATACACAAGAAAATGCCGATGAAGTACATAGTGAGTTCATAAAGACACAAAAAGAGATTCGTGATTTTGATAAGCTAATAGGCAGCTTAAAGAGAAAGAGTCGAAAAGATAAAGAGGATAAACAGAAGCAGGATACTCGGAAAAAAGCCGAAGAGATATACGATCAATTTAAAAAAGGCGAAAAATTAGACACAGATGATTTGCTTTTGCTTCAGCGCTCTAATCTGCTTTAGGTGCCCTGAACTTTAAATAAACAGAATTTGCCCTTTAATGGACTTAATAACGGGTTTTAAATAAACATTAAATGTCAGTTAGTAAGGATAGATGGAATTTTCATGCTGTGGTCTGTTATCCTATCTTTCCAACCACCCCACTAATAAACCGCTAGTTCGTTAAGAATGTCCGTTTTTGAGATTATTCCTATCACATCTCCTTTCTCGGTCACCATCAGCCGCCCTATCTGATACTTATCTAAGATCTTGATCGCTTCACAGAGTGATCGGTCACCATCGATAGATATAGTAGGCTTGACCATTACATCCCTGACTTTAGACCTAATTTTTCCATTTGCTAATGCCCTTCCGATATCTTTGAAAGTGATGACCCCAATAAGCTTCTCTTTATCCTTAACTGGAGCGCCGTGAATATTTTGTTCAGTCAATACGAGTGCTGCTTCTTGTAAAGTTGCGTTAGCATCCACATAGTGGATTCTCTTGGACATGTATTCTTTGATCCGTTTTTTGGGTAAAGATATCATCTCGTGGATATTGCACAATAAAACGTTATCTGTATCATCCCGTCCGTATAACTCGCCTCTGATTATCAAATGATTCACTGGTGTGGGTCCAATCTGGATTTTATCCCCTATATTGAAATCATGTATATCTCCAATAACCTTTACAGAAGTATGACATAATATTGGATGTCTTAGACAAGTAAAATCGATATTTGAGACTGTTGCATCTTCTATCAAGATACTATTTCGATAGATGCAAACTATCGCCTCCTCCTCCAATCCATCAATACTAATGGCTTCGTAAGCACTTCCAGTAGGCTTGTACCCGCCCTTTGGTCCTGGAACACCCTCCACGAGTTCAAGTGCTTTCAGTGATTGCATCTGATTTCGAATGGTGCCAGGATTGCGGTCAATTAATTCGGCAATATCTTCCCCTTTAACCACTTTATTTTTCTGTCTAGATAGGTTTATCAAAGCCGTAATAATCTTTCTTTGGATTGGTGTAAGTTCCATGGGGATACCATATTATAATTATTAATAGAGACATATATACTTAATTGATGAAAATATTTAGATGAAAATATTTAATTTATTAGGTTGGTGAGTGGTGTATTCATCCAATCCTCGTGCAAAGGAATTGATATTTAGACGAGGATAACTGTATCGAATATTCTTTCTGGCAAATCCATAACTCTATGTTTGTAAAAGATATCCAATAAAAAAGCCTATTATTGTGCCCGTGTTTAAGAACGGCAAGCCAGCTTGTGGTCTTTCACCAGAGATAAATATCAAAGCTGCAAAACCCACCAGCGATCCGAGAATGGCGCCTAGTGCTGGAAGATTAACGAACCCAGTGGAGATAATGAAGACCTTAGCAGACACTACCAGAATTGTTGGCACTACGACGTCGCCCAATCCCATGAAATAGGCATTTTTTTCACCATTTGGAGTTTGATCTAAAAACGAATATCCCCATTTTTTTGGAATGATAAACAATATTGGAGTTCGGAGATCCAACATACCCTCAGCAAGCTGGATCATATGTTTTGTCTGATATACTGCGATGGCATCATATATCGCTAGCACGATCAACAAGACCAAAGTAGGAATAATAGCAAGCGATATTCCAAACATAGCAGCAGCACCAGCACCTATCATTATACCTGTAAGGTCAATGATGTACCACTCTGGATATTTATACAGTAGGAAAGTGAGCGCTGTCGTCAGCGTAAGTGAGCCAATAAAAGAGTTGATTGGCGATGCGATCATAGATAGTATCACAAAGAATACAAGATACAGTGTGAATGCCACGATTATCAAGATGATAAGATGGATTATCCATCTTAGATCTAGTTTTATTATAAATAGCATGAAAAGCGTGAAGGCTAAGATCATCCCCATATACCATATCGGATTTAAAATAGATTGTGGATCCTCAAAAGCTTGCATATTTTGGGCTTGTAGAGGATTAACCAGCAACAGCGCAATGACCTGAACGGCTAACAGGAAGATTATCATGCTGCCTAGCAGTAAATGATCTATGATTCTTTTCAAGCTGTTACCCCACTATTATTAAATACCATGGAGAAATATAATAACATGGTCAAAGTTAAACTTTACCGAATGAGGTGGCAAAGATGGAGTCTAGAGATCTAATATTCTCAATAGTAATGGTTGTGTCTGCATTCGTGCTCACTTTTAGATGGATTGATCAGTATGGTATGGGTGATGCAGTGGTGATATTGTCAGCAATGGTCTTGGTCGGAGCATTAGCCGCAATGATCCTGAGTGTGAACGTCAGGCTGATGTCGATAGAAGAGATGATCGAATCTAAGGAAAGATCACTGCGAGTTAACATCCAAAGCGTTGAGGAAGGAGTAGAGCGCAGGTTAAACATGATGGTCAATAGAGTCAATGAGACAATGGAGGAGCTCTCAAGGCGATCATATAGGTGATTCTATCCTTTTTCCAATTGTTTTTATCTGAAAAGTTATAATTTATCTGAACTTGGATACAAGTGTAAAAAAATACTAGATATAAAGGCATTTTTTGGCAGTATATCTAAAATTTATTTATATGCCCCACATCTCCAGTACTGTAGAATTTTCGGTTGGTGACTTAATAAGACTGCCAGATATATGGCAAGATATTGTTAGCTAAAACATATTTAATTAATAGAAAACACAGCTAATAGTAACTAACCATATCTTCTACGACAAATGACAAATATGTAAGTCGAGAAAGAGAGAAACATGGGATCAGACCTCAGAGATATAATCGAAAAAAAAGAGATAGAACTAAAAGAGTTGTTCGGTAAAACGATAGCCATAGATGCATACAACACTCTTTATCAATTTCTTAGTATCATTCGCCAACCAGACGGCACTCCGCTGATGGACTCGCAGGGGAACATTACATCGCATCTCTCGGGACTTCTGTACAGAACCACAAATCTAGTAGAGTCTGGTATCAAACCTGTCTTTGTCTTTGATGGAAAACCGCCAGAATTCAAAGCTCAAACGATCAAAGAGAGGGCGGAGATAAGAGGCTTGTCGGAAAGACGATGGATCGCCGCAAGGGCTATAGGCGGGGAGGATGCATTCAAATATGCACAAGCATCTTCAAGATTGAATGATCAAATAATCGGAGATGCAAAAGCTCTTCTGGATTATATGGGAATTCCTTGCATTCAAGCTCCATCAGAGGGAGAAGCCCAAGCCGCATTCATGGCGATCAACGGTGATGCAAATGCCGTCGGTTCGCAGGACTATGATGCGTTGTTATTTGGTGCACCAAACGTGGTCAGAAATCTGACAATCACGGGACGCCGTAAATTGCCAGGAAAAAATATATACATAGATGTAAAGCCGGAGATGCTAGAATTAAACCCGATATTGGATGCGTTGGGTATTACATCCAAGCAGTTGATAGAAATCGCCATACTCGTAGGTACTGATTACAACGAGGGGATCAAAGGAATAGGACCGAAGACTGCTTTAAGATTGATTCAAAAGCATGGGGCAATCGAAGGAGTGCTTGCAGAGTTAAATGACTACATTGAGAATTTTGATGTGATTCGGGATTTTTTTCTCTATCCAGAAATCACCTCTACATACAAAATCGAATGGCAAAAGCCCAATGAAGATCTTATCATAAAATTCCTCTGTAATCAACATGATTTCTCAGAAGAACGGGTTGAAAAAGTATTAGAGCGTTTGACTGAAGCTTCCGCTCAAAAGCAGAAGACGTTGGATCAGTGGGGGAATAAATAAAAGTAGACATAAACACAAATGGCAGGACTTGGCCCCCCGAACTACTTTTCGATTACTCGCTTTTCAATCTTTGGGCCTTTTTCCCACGTTTTTCCCATCATACCTTACCACCAAGGTATTTATTCGTGCCCTTCCCTGATTATTAACTCAGGTTTATCCACGAGTCTCATCGCCCGTAGGCGATAATTTTGGTTTCATCGTAGGCTTCATCCTGCCAATAATTATTATAGTTATATGATGTTAAAAGATTTTTGGTGCGTATTCTGGTACATATTTTGGTAACAAATTTTAAGTATGCCCCTATATATTTATATATTGGGGATGACTACGAGGCGCAGACAAATTGCACTAATAACCGATGATTTTCTTGTTCATCGTTCCATATTGCCAGAGCTGAAAGCGCGGAATATTAACTTTGTAACGCTTTCACCAAAGGAGTCGATACCCCTTAGCGTCAGAGCAATTATCACAACAGAAGATGTGTGCGATGAGATCGATTTTGACATTGATAAAATTATAATTGCAAAAAAACCCTCTGCTACCGTAGATATGGCTCAGCTCTTGCTTGAGAAGCATAAATATGAGAACATCATAATTGGCATAGATCCAGGCAAGTATTCCGGCATCGCTGTCATTGGAGATGGTATGGTTATATCGGTGCACCAGGTATCAGTCGGCAGGATCGAAAGGATAATACGTGAGATTTTAAGTGAAAAATCCTCCCAGAAGGTCGTTATCAAGATTGGACACGGTGCCCGTCTTGTGAGTGCACAGATAATAAATACACTTCTTAAATTAGAAGTGCCTTTGGAACTTGTAGATGAAAGTTTCACCACGCCCAGCTTGGGAAGAGGAGTTAGGAATCAGATTTCTGACATAGTGGCAGCAATCAACATCGCTAATCTCAAAGGGGTTCCAATAGATAAAAAACAAATAGAACCTTCCAAAAAAGAAATACTATTTGTACAGGATTGGAGTCGGGAGCGATCGAACGGTAGGTCCACTATTTCTCGTAGATTGGCGCGAAAGGTCGCCAGGGGAGATCTAACCATAGACGAAGCGATACCATTAAACTAAATTACACTTGAAACCCATATTTTCCAATTAGTGGAACAAATATCACGCCGCCTTTCTCCTTTTTGGTAATTCCGTTTATTCTCTCGACTAAATAGAGCTCTTGAAAGTGTCGTCCAATGGGTATCGCCATCTTTCCACCAGATTTTAGCTGATCTATTAAAGGAGGAGGAACATCTGGAGCCGCACATGCCACGCTGATTCGGTCATAGGGCGCATGATCTGGGATGCCTAACGTGCCATCTCCCAAAAGGACAGTCACGTTTGAATAGCCGACTTTTCGGAGATTTTCACTTGCAGAATTAACCAGTGATGAAAGACGGTCCATAGTATAGACATGCCCACTTTCCCCCACCAATTCAGCCATAATAGCAGCATGGTAGCCACAACCAGCACCTATTTCCAATACGATCATCCCCTTTCGTAGATCCAATAGGTCACACATCATTGCTACCATGTGCGGCGCTGAAATAGTCTGGTCCTCACCTATTGGAAGCGGATGGTCAGCATAGGCTTGTGATCTATAGGAGGGTGGGACGAACAAATGACGGGGGACTTTTTTCATCGCATCCAGCACCCTTTCGCTTATCCCATAAGACCTAAGTCCTTCCAACAGTTTGATCCTTTCAGCTTCGAATTCCATCCATAATAAATAAGAACAGAGAATACAAATAGTTAGTTGTGGCCATAGAGATCATTCACGCACGGGGTCATCCAAATATCCTTGCAAGACATAAAACCACATTCGAGATCACTAAGGATGCCGAGATTACTAAACGTGCAGATTGTATCATAGCCGTCTCAGCTGATAAGGGTGCAAAGGATCTTTCACCTCAATTCAAGCAATTGGCGAGACTGCATGATACGCAGATAATATTGGAGCTTAGTGTGGGAGAGATACATGAGAGGATAATTGGACGTGGACATCCAAATTTAACTTTTTTAAACAAAAACGATCTAGTCGGGAGAATAGGCTCATACACATGCGGCAGAACGCTGATGATTCATGCAGATAAAGCAGCAATTCACCTTGATCAAGATTTTGCAAAAAAGATGCGATCGAAAGATGCCGAGATAAATATCAAGTTAATCGCGGAGCCTATGCAACGCGAATTCTAGGATTATCATAGAGGCGACCATACAAACTGCTAACATGGAAATCAACATTTCCCAGCTAGGACCGTCGTTGGTACCATATATGGCATACGCATAACGGATGCTGCCTGCTATTGATACGATAACAAATGTCGATGAGATTCCAATAACTCCCCCGCCAATTAATGACTTAAGTTGGTCTGCACCTCTGCTATTAAAAAACGCGGAACCCATAATGAATGAAATCGCTCCGATCATCAAAACGAAGGACAAGTGAATTGGACTAGTTCCAAACTCAAACATGTATATGATTCCAAATGCGATTCCGAGCATGACCAGCGCCATGGCAACGGATACCGCCAGTGTAATAGCAAAATAATTGTTCTGAATTTGCTTCAGCAGGTTCTCACCGAGGCGATTGGTCCTGATGTAGCTCCCTCCATTAGACCATATATGTTGTTATGGTTTATAAATTAAGTTATCCTATCCTATCCTATCACTATAGATAAATAAATCTATAATATGTGTGTAGTATCGAACTAATCTTACTCATATACATATATATTATGCATATTTTTAGGTTGCTCGACTATATTAAAGAGACAGAATGTGCAGTAGAAGGCGTTTTATCATTAAAACCGTCCTGATATCAAAAATCATTCTTGTAGCAAGCAACTTTTTAATCTCTCTTTCTTAATAGCGCTGAATATAACTAATAGAATTCTCTAATTCTTGATAATCGAAAGTGCATCACTAGTACCTATTCGTGTAGCACCAGCTTTGACAAGGGCAATAGCACCCTCATATGTGCGTATTCTGCCAGATGCCTTAACACACTTTCCAAATACACTTCGCATTAGTTTGACATCGCTGACTGTCGCTTTGCCAGAAAAACCTGTAGAAGTTTTCACGAAATCTGCACCTACCTCTTTGGCAAGCTTACATGCATACACTTTCTCCTCGTCTGTTAAAAGTCCTGTCTCGATGATGACTTTGACGATAGCACCTCCGGCAGATTCCACCACTGCACTTATATCCTTTTTAACGGTCTCATAATCACCAGATTTCAATGCACCTATGTTTATCACCATATCTGCCTCTTGCGCTCCGTTTATGAGGGCATTTTTCATTTCGAATGTCTTGGTCTCAGTTGTATTTGCCCCAAGCGGAAATCCTATGACTGTGCAAACCTTGATGCTGGTTCTCTCCAGCATTTTCGCAGCCAATGAAACATGAACAGGATTGACACAAACAGATGCGAAATTGTGCTCTATTGCCTCAGAGCAAATCCTCTTTATGTCATTAGAGGTAGCATCTGGTTTTAGAAGAGTGTGGTCTATCATCCTTGCAAGCTGATCTCTCGTTATTTTCATCTCATCACCATTGAGCAAAGATATTTTATCTTACAGCTGTGCTCGATCATAGATGTTATGATGTATGCTTCCTCCAGGGTTTTCCCTGTTGAGAAGGTGCCATGACCCCTTACTATAACGCCCTTATGACCCCGTAGCATATTGGATACCTCACTTGCAAGCTGTTTTGAACCCGTCTCACCCTCAACTATAGGTATCTCGTGGAGAAAATACAGACCTTCACAGTCCATGGGCTTTATTTTATCTTGACTCAAAATCAACGACTCGACCACTGCATACGTAGGATGTGCATGGATTACAGCAAGGTCGGTTGTGCCCCTGTATATCTCCTTGTGAACCATCGCCTCCATTGAAGCGTCCATATCAAAACTTTTTGGTTCTTCAAGATCGATCTCGACAACACTGCACCTGGATATCTCATCTAGCATCGCACCTCTTTTGGTTATGATCATCTTATTACTAACCCTAAAACTGATATTACCAAAATGAGATCCCACCAAGCCGTTCTCTACAAGCTTCTTTCCGAAATTTGCCATTTCCCTTAACATTTATCTCTGTGGTTCAATAATTACCTTGATAGATTCCTTAGCATCTGATACAAGCTTAAAACCACTTCCCGTGTCTTTCAAGCCGAATTTATGAGTTACCATATCCTTAACATTGATCTTTCTAGAACTTATCAATTCGATAGCTGTTTGAATATCTTTAGGGCCTGCACCATAGGATGTTATCAGGGTTATTTCATTGCGCCAAAGTTCGTTCATCGGAACGGGAACGTCAACTCCTGGCTCTGGTACTGCAAAAAACAATACAGTGCCGCCTCTGTCAATGGATTTTAGTGCCTGCAAAGCAGCTGGAAGTGCCCCGGTGCAGACTATCACACGGTCTACTGGTCTGCCCCCATTCAACTTGCGCACTTCAACGGGCACATTTTCCTTGGCATGTATTATCTCATCTGCTCCGAATTTTTTTGCTGCCCTAAGACGATATTCATTTATATCCGTCGCAATGATTCGATCTGCTCCAAGTGCTTTAGCCAACTGTATATGCAGCAATCCGGAAATACCGCTACCTATAACCAATACGCTCATGCCAGATTGCATATTCGCTAGTCTCAATCCTCGCGCAACACAAGCCAATGGCTCGATAAAGGTTCCCTCATCGAAGGATATCTCCCCAGGAAGCAAAAACACACCCCCATTGACATTTATTTTCGGCACACGGATAAACTCTGCAAAACCACCAGGATCATAGTTCGTCTTGTGCAAAGTTTCACAAGCAGTATGATGGTCATTGACACAATAACGACATGTGTTGCAAGGAACATGATGAGATACGAAAACCCTGTCACCTTTTTTGTATTTTTTTACATCATTTCCGATCTCAACAATCTCTCCGGTAATCTCGTGACCAAGTACCAGAGGTGCTTTCATAATGCGGTACCATTCCATTACGTCACTGCCGCATATGCCACTGGCAATTACTTTGACCAGTAGCTCACCAGAGCCAATTCGTGGTATTGGCGTCTCCTCCAAGCGAACATCATCGTTACTGTGATACATTGCGACGCGCATAAACGGCTTTAATGGTTTCTGGGTTAAAGGATTTTTCGGAGTTTGACAAGATGGCGCATAAAATCTCGCGAATAAAAAAAGAAGAAGTTAAATGAAAGCAATTTGGAAAAATCAAAAAAAATGAAGATTTTCAGTAAAATGACTAACAAGAGATCGAAACGAGTTGAAGTAACCGAACTAAGGAAAAGAATTTTAGAAAAAAAATAAAAAAGTATATCTCCGTCACCATACATCACTGGCGGTTTGAGATCAAAAAACACTAAAAAATCAGATAATAAATACAGTTTTTCTTTTATTTTAATAAGATATAATACCATTATACCGCATATTTTACCATATATGATATAATTACAAAAGAAATGATTTTTCAATATCCTTGTTCCATAAAATTTTCATTTAGTATTTTCAATAAGATTCTTAGATATATGGTTAATGTTTCTCGCATATAGCATTTTCAACAGAACAATTTAGAGAAATACTTATGTTCGTTGAGATAGAGGATTTATAAAAAGCCAAAAATTTATAATTGATAGATACCAGTGACAAAACTAGTATGAATGTTTAAAAAAAAGTAATTCCGTCCTAAGGGTGAAATTAAATGAAAAACAAAATCTCAAAGCTTTGGATTTTGTTTATAATTTTTGCAGTTGTGGGCAGTTCACTTAACGGTATAGCTATCGCAGCGA
>JBHPDI010000026.1:0-14558 GCA_042577985.1 Halobacteriota archaeon
TAAACTTTTCAGGGTCTTCTGCTGCCTCTTTGAGTCTTTTTTTCGTCAGATCTAGGAAATCCTCCATATATAATTTCTCTGTGACTTCCTTTACATCCCTCGCCAGTTCCTTTATTTTTTCAATATCTCCTGCCAATTCCTCGTATTCGCAGGGCCTTTCAACAGTACAGTTATGTTTGATTTTGTTTAATAAAATTAGATAATTATTGATATCATCCTTATCCAAAGATTTCAGCTGTGCTTCAAAGGATTCCTTAAGTTCTTCTGTCTTAGTTTCAAGAGAGAGAAATATCGGTTTTATTCCTTCTCTCGTGGGAAATATTAACGGAAAGTTCTCTAGGTACTCAGAATACGCAATATCTATGCTCTCTGTAGCACCAAGGATATAGGATACTTTTTTATCTTGATCTGCAGAATTTTGGCACATTGAACAATATCTTTCAAAACTCTCTATCGCATGATAAAAGTCTATCACACCTTTAAAAGGCGTTTCTGTCGTCATCTCAAGTGTCATGTTCTCACCTAATCTTCTATGTGGGGGATATCTTTTTCGACGATTGGTTCTAATAGGAAGTACTTCTCAGCATAAGCCCTCAACTCCACATCTGAGATGCACGAAACTCTGCTTTCCCCATCATATAATTTTTGAATGTCACGTTTTATGCTCTGTATCCGAGGATCTTTTTTATCTATAGATAAATCCAAGTGCATTAGTTCTCTCAAAGCTTCCTCTACCTTGTATCGTATTACTTCGTCTCCAGACGAATCTCCTACCATCAGCTCCCGTTTACCACCAACGAGTTCTGGAGGGAAGGGCTCATATGTAAATGGATTTTTGATAATTCCATCGGTGTGAATCCCGCTCTCATGGGAAAAGACGTTTTTTCCGACGATAGATTTGTTCCTCGGTACCCTGACTCCTATTTCATTTTCCATGTAATCTGCAAATTTGACGAGACTCTTCGAATTGTATTTTTGAAAACCCTCAACCCTGGATATCAAAAAAACCAACAGTTTCTCCATTTCGGTGTTACCGGCCCTTTCACCAATTCCCAGAAAAGTCAAGTTCGACCAGTTGGCACCATACCAATACCCCGCTAAAGTGTTGGTCAATCCAAGACCGAAATCATCGTGAACATGGGTCTCTATGTTTTTGACACCTATGTCCTTAAGCAGTTTGATTATTTTTGGGATGCTGTAGGGAAGGTCTACTTCCGGAAATGGCAGCCCATAATTCACAGTATCACAAACTCGTATAAGTGCATCTGGCGCTATCTCTACTATCTTTTTAACAAATGGGATAACAAATCCCTTGAAATCTGCTCTTGTTATATCTTCAAGGTGACATCTCGCCCTAAGACCGTGATCAACCGCATATTGTAAAGCGTTGAGGTACTTTTCCTCCGCTTCCTCTCTGCTATTAAGACCCAACTTGTCAAATATATGTACATCAGAGACTGACATCAATATACCTGTCTCCTTTATACTATCCATATCTAAAACCAAGTCTATATCCTTTGGAACTGCCCTTGCCCATCCGGTAACTTCCGGGACATCATACCCCCTATCCAGCATATCCCTTACTGCACTTCTGTCACGCTCATTGTACAGGAATACCTCTGTCTTCTCTATTCCGATTTCATTTAAGTAATCATATATACACAATTTATGGGCCTTTTTAAAAACGATGCCTGGCATCTGAGCTCCGTCTCTCAGCGTGCTATCAGAGATTTTAATCTCTTGGTCCAATGGCAGTTTTATCTTTGGCATGTCTTCATACGTTCTGTACATCTCTTTTATTAATCCTTTGGAATGCACATAAAGTTAACTAAGAGGCAAGTACCTATTGAGGTATCATGAAAAAAATAGTGGTCCTTCGCCTAGGGCACAGAATAAATCGAGACCAAAGGATGACCACACATGTTGCCCTAACTGCAAGAGCTCTTGGCGCTGATGGAATGTTGCTCGTTTCCAGCGACAAATCAATAGAACAGAAAATAAGCGATGTAACCAAGAGATGGGGGGGGTCATTCTATGTCCGAAGTGATGTAAAATGGAAAGGTGAGATCAAAAAATGGAAAGAAAGTGGTGGAAAGGTTTGTCATTTGACAATGTATGGTGTTGGTTTAGAGGGTGAAATCGATGTTATTCGTGATACAGAAAATCTCATGGTTATCGTTGGAGCAGAGAAAGTCCCAGCCGAGATTTTTACCATGACAGATTGGAATATAGCAATAACCAATCAACCACACTCGGAAGTTGCCGCCTTGGCAATTTTCATGGATCGCCTGCAAAAAGGAGAAGAACTCCTAAAGGAATTTAGAGGCGGAAAGCTCCAAATAGTAGCAATGAGGAAAGGTAAAAAGGTCGAGGAAATCAAAAATTTAAAGTCTTTGTAAAACAAATAGGGTATGATAGATTTGCTAATACTAAACAATGTAGTTATTGGATGTCTAACCCAACTTGTTGGGGAAGATGGCGTTGAGATGATCAAAAATCTGCCCGAAGGAGAGATAACAGACGAGAAGATTTCAGAGATTACAGGGGCAGATATACAGATAGTTCGGCGAACGTTATATATCTTGTATGAAACTCGCTTGGCCATATATAGGAGAGAGAGAAACAAGGAGAGTGGATGGCTAACCTATTTATGGAAAGTAGATTTGCAGGATATCAATATCGTACTAGAAGTGGAAATGCGAAAATTGTCAGTCAATCTTCAAAGACGCTTGGATTTTGAAAGGGATAATGTTTTTTATATTTGTGACGAAGGAACTAGGCTTTTGTTTGATTTTGCAGCTGAGGAAAATTTTGTGTGCCCAAATTGTGAAAAAGCTCTCATATATCAAGACAATGGTGAATTCGTCAATGCTCTTGAGAACAGGGTAGAGGGGATACATGCTGTTTTGGAAGAGTATGTATGAATATTAAAAGCACAATGGATCTGCTGAGAAAAGTACAATGCCCCCAAAATGTAATTGCTCATTGTATCGCCGTCTCTGAACTTGCAGATGAGATGGCAAAGAATTGTGATGCAGATAGAGAAATAGTTATCACAGGTGCTTTGCTTCATGATATCGGCTACGCTAGATCGAATAGCGTCAAGCATGCATTGATCGGAGCTGAGATGGCAAGGGATTTCGGTCTTGATGGTCTCATCGTAGATATAATTGAACGGCATATTGGGGCGGGAATACCAAAGGAAGAAGCAGAAGAACTGGGCTTACCAGAAAAGAATTATATGCCCGAAAGTCTTGAGGAAAAGATCGTTGCACATGCAGATAATCTAACTCGCCATACAACACAGATCACGATCGATGAGGTTATTGAAGCTATACAACGTAAATTAGGAAAGGACCATCCCTCCATTGAAAGAATGAAGCGACTTCATGAGGAGCTGGAAGAAATATGTGGACTAAGAGACATATTGTCAAGTGATAAAATTAGCTAGTCCGTCCTCTTATTTATTGAATCGAACTAAATATCAACACCAATAACCAATAATTCCAAAGAACAAATCCCACAAAATCTAGTAAGAATCTTTTATAAAGGGTTCGCATAGCATAGAGGGTTCGCATAGCATATAAGTAGTTATAAACCATTCTATAAACCATTCATAATTAACGAAGGCTAAGGAAAAATGGCAGAGCTTAAAAAATGCAAAACTTGTGGTAAAGAAGTATCCAAAACAGCCCCCGTATGCCCCCACTGTGGAGAGAGTCTACCTGGGCTACATCTCAAGTGTCCGATTTGTGGTTCTATGAGCATCGCGATTGGTCAAAAAGGATTCAGCCTTGGCAAGGCTGCTGCAGGTGGAATTCTACTTGGACCCTTGGGATTGTTTGGGGGTCTGATCGGCAGGAAAAAAATCGAAATCGTATGCCAAGCATGTGAATATAAGTGGGTATCAAGTCCAAAGGATTTCCTATAGTTCATCTTTTGGTAGGGTCCAACAGAAGGCAGGGTCCAACAGCTCTGGCCCACGAAAGTTCCAGTCGGTGCATGATTTTTTATTGTTAAGAGTTAAATAGAAACCTAATGAAGATCGAAAAAAAGGTGCTAGCACTGCTTTGTTGCGTTTGGGTATTGATAGTTCTCTACCCCAATCCTGCCATAGTACCGCTAAACGTTTATAGAGTATTTAATCCACCCGTGGACCCAGTAGCTGTTAGAGATATTAGCACACAGCTACCAAACAATGCAAATGTGGTGAATGATTTCCTCGGCAAAGAACTCGAATATGATTATGATTGGAAAGTTTACGGCGTACCTTGGTACTTTCCAACTCCTGCAGAAGTCTGGGAAAAAGGTAAAGGGGACTGTAAGGGCAGAACGATTCTCTTCGCCAGCATCTTGGAGGAAAAAGGTATTGATTATGAAATTTATTTTTCACCCATTCACTTCTGGGTAGATTATGAGGGAAAGCAAATACTGGAATTTGAAGAAAAGTATGAGATGGGTAGACCACACCCCTATAAAGAAATTTTAGAGAGGTGGGCAGAATGTATATGGTATCCAATGCCTCTTGGGCGAAAAGTCCTGCTATTTGCAGGTCTGGCATGTATAATTTCAGCGAATAAGATTATTGCAATTGGCTTTTGGGTTCAGAGAAAGAAGCCAACAACATCTTCATCTTGAAATTGTGACGATCGCATCTCCAACCTGAATTACATCTACAGCTTTTCCCCTCAAGATAACCTCTTTTTGGATTTCTATGGCTTTTGCATCTATCTCTGCGGTTTCACCATCTACATCTATTGTGATATTTCCAGTTTTAACTTTCTCTGCTAGGTTTGGAGTGTTCTTCAACGCCTTTATCGCCCTATCAATTTTGCTTTTAAATATTGGTCCGAGAACGCTCATGTTCGGCTTGATTTCAACTATGCGCTCCTCCGTAGGAGGGTTGCCCTCCACAACCTCAACATTCCTCGCCCACGTAGTTCCCTTGAGATCGTTTATGCCTTGGGCAAGCCAGCTGATATTGGGAGCGTATATCTCAATCCTCTCCAATTCGGCATTAAGCGCCATTCTACTCTCTGACTTATATCTTCTTATGGCACAGATCACATCTTTGATCTGTTCACCCCCTCCCTCAACCTCTTCGTCTATGAGCGAAATATCTGCTTCTGGCCATTTGAGCAGATGGATACTACCCTCACCAAAATAAGAATGAACTTCCTCTGTAAAGTGTGGAATGAATGGCGATAACAATAATAATAGTGTATTGATAACAGTGCCCAGCGTATACTGCGCGCTTTCTTTTAACTCCGTATCATTGCCATATAATCTGTATTTTACCATCTCAATGTAGTTATCTGCCAGATCGGTCCAAGTAAAATCCCTAATATTCTGAAGAGTCTTGAACTCATATCTATCAAGATCCGATGTTATTTCCCTAACCAATCTGTTTAGCTTGCTAATCATCCACTGATCGACGATGCTCAGTTTTTTGGGGACCCTAGCAGAATGATGAAGAACACTGAATCGAGCGATGTTCCACATCTTTGTCAGGAATCGTTTTCCATACAAGATATCCTTGAACTCAAAGGAATAATCCTCTCCCAGAGAGGCGGTAGCAGCCCATTGTCTGACGGGATCAATACCATATTCGTCGACGACCTCCTCAGGCGCGATAACATTTCTCAAGCTTTTAGACATCTTTCTGCCATCTGGTCCTTGCACCATTCCGTTAACTAAAACAGCCTCAAAAGGCGCCTCTCCGGTTAGAACTGAGCAACGGAATATAGTATAAAACAACCATGTCCGAATAATCTCATATCCCTGTGGCCTAAGAGAAGTAGGGTAGAGTTCATCAAAGTCATCCCCCATCCAGTTGCTTGCCATGAGTGGGGAGATGGAACTATCGACCCAGCAGTCGCACACATCTGTGCCACCTAAAATGTCTTTCGAGCCACAATGTGGACATTCTTCAAGGGGCGGTTCATCCATAGCCGGATTTACTGGAAGGCTTTTCGGATTAGGTGCTATAATGAACTCACATTTGGAGCAATACCAGAATGGAATGGGAGTTCCAAATATCCTTTGCCTGGAAATAACCCAATCCCACTCCAAGGAGTTTGCCCAATCAATGAGTCTTTGGAGCATGTATGAGGGATACCAATCCATTTCATTTGCAACTTTGACCACCTCTTCAGTACCATCTTTGATCCTGATAAACCATTGTGGTGTTGGCATAAGCTCAACAGGTCTCTGACATTCAGATCGCTCAGCATGTATAAGGACCCTATGAACTATCGACTCCTGTTTGATGATTGCCCCACAATTCTTTAAATCCTCTAGAATCTGCTCTTGACATTCAGCTATACTTAGATCTTCGTATTTGCCAGCATCTTCGGTCATCAATCCATTCTTATCTATTACAGATATCACCGGCAATGAATAATTTTGTTGCCATGTCAGATCCTGTTCATCGCCATATGTACAGACATAAACCGCTCCGGTCCCAAATTCCATATCGACTTCTTTGTCTGCGATGATAGGAACTTCTCTCCCGTAAATAGGTAGCCTTACTTTCTCCCCCACATATTTACGAAATCTTTCATCTTCTGGATGTACCATGACTGCAACACAGGCACACATCAACTCTGGCCTAGTTGTGGCGATGATTATGTCATCCTTCCCATCAATCTCTAATTTTATGTAGCTGAGAGTGCCGCTCTGTTCCAAATATCCAAGTTCTGCTTTTGCCAACGCTGTCATGCAGTTACAACAATAATGTACCGGATGTCGTCTTCGGTAGATTAGTCCTAGCTCGTTAAATTTGAGTAGAGATAACTGGACTTTAGTTACATAGTCATTAGACATTGTTCTGTACTCTCGAGACCAATCAGCGGAGTAACCCAATCTCTTAAACTGTGACTTCATCTTCGTTATGCTCTCTTCAGTCCAAGCGACACATGCATCCCTAAATTTTGTCCTGTCCTCTTTAGATATGCCTTGTCTCTCTACCTGTAACTCAGTTGGCAAGCCATGACAGTCAAAGCCTTGGGGTAGCAAAACGTTGTAGCCCCTCATTCTTTTATATCGAGCTGCAATGTCGATCCATGTGTGATTCAGTATATGACCCATGTGTAGGGAGCCAGAGGTAAAAGGCGGAGGAGTGTCGATTACGTATTTTGTGCCACTTGCCTTTGGATCAAAGTAGTATAGGTTGCCGTCATCCCACAATTTCTGCCACTTTAGCTCTACTACGTTTGGATTATATTCTTTTGCTAATTTCATAGCTTAACCCTCTTTCCGCTTGCATCCCTCATGTATTGCCCGAACTCTGTTTCTGTCAACTCATCTCCCCTGAATATGGGTCCATCTCTGCATATGCGCAGTCCAGAAGGATCAATGCAGCATGCCCCACAGATACCCAATCCACATTTGACATAGCGCTGAAGACTGAATTGTGCTCGAGATGACATGCCAACGCCGTCTACCATGTTCAAAACGCGAAACATCATCTCTTCGGGACCACATGAATATATCGCATCATACTTTGTTAGATCCATTTCTCCAACCAAATCAGTGGCGAGTCCCTGGTGTCCAAGTGAGCCGTCATCCGTTGTTATCAGCAAATCTCCGGCTTCCTTGAATCTTTTTTCAAAAAATAGCTCGTCTGCTCTTTTAGCGCCCAAAATTGTCTCTACACTTACATCCTCACTTTTTGCCCTTTCTGCTAATGCTCCTAATGGTGCTGCTCCAACCCCACCAACAACCAATAGAATCGATCTGCCCTCCAGCGAAAAACCATTTCCGAACGGCCCCCTTATCCCAAAAGAATCCCCCTCGACCATGTTGAACAGGGCAGAGGTGGCCTCTCCAATTTTCTTGACTGTTATTGCATTGGGATAAGATAGAGACATCGGAATCTCATCCACCCCCCGAATCCATACCATTACATATTGTCCTGGGATGTGCTCCAGAGAAAAGTCGAAAAAGAACGTTCTGGTGGATGGCGTTTCACTTACGATCTGCGTTATTTCAGCGTCCATTGGTATCATTTCACTGCAACTCCACGTATGTCATCTAATTCAAAACCCTTATTTTGGAGATAACGCGAGATTCCTTCTGAGATATGTTGAAAAATTCTTATGTCCTCGTAGACGGCTGACCCTATTTCTATGGCAGATGCCCCGGCCATGATGAACTCGATGGCATCCGTCCAAGAGGAAATACCCCCCACACCTATGATATCGATTTTTAGCGCATTATACAGATCGTAAACACATTTCAAGGCAACTGGCTTTATCGCAGCTCCTGAAAGCCCCCCACTAGTATTGCCCAATACGGGAAAGCATGATTCTGTGTCGATTGCCATGGCTGGTATCGTGTTTATGGCAACAACGGCATCAGCTCCCCCTCTTTGAGCAGCTAACCCGATTTTGACGATGTTTGTGAGGGGTGAAAGCTTAACCCATACTGGAACATTCACCGCTTTCTTAACAGCCTTTGTGATATTCTCGACTGCTTTTGGGTCTTCCCCGATATCAACACCATAGCCTTCGGCATGAGGGCAGCTCACATTTAATTCAAAGGCATCGGGATTGGCATCGATCAAACCAAGTGCAACCTCTTTAAATTCCTCTGCATTTCCCCCAAATATGCTCACAACTATGGGAACTTCTCCTTTAGATTCCTTTACCTCACGTTTAAACTCATGATATGAAGGATTGGCTAAACCCATTGCATTTAAAAATCCATGCTCTGTTTTTATCATCACTGGCCCTTGATGACCCTCTCTGGGTACAACACCTATTGATTTGGTTACAACCGCACCTGCGCCCCCCCTTATCGATCTCTTTATTGAGGATGCTGTGCTACCAAGTATCCCGGCAGCCAATATTGTGGGATTTCTCAATTTCAAGCCTGTTACATCGGTAGTAATGTCCATTTGTTCTCCTATCGCATTTATCGTATCGGAAAATATATCTTTCTACTTCCCAGAAAACTTATGATTATCTAAACCAATTATAAGCAGATGATTAGAATCGTGACGCCTTCTAGAATACATATCACACTGATTGACTTAAATGGGTCCCTAGGAAGAGTAGACGGTGGCATCGGCATCGCCCTAAATAATCCTTCAATCGTGATCTCCGCTGAAAAGGCTGATGAATTAAGTATTGAGGGCAAAAGTGCATTATCAAAACAAATAAGAAAGGGTGCAGAACTCATATCCAAAAATCATGGAGGAGTACATATCAAAATAGAGAAAGATATCCCCTCCCATATAGGACTTGGTTCCGGCACACAGGCATATCTCGCAGGGGGAATGGCTGCTAATAGGATCTATGATCTGGGATTGTCCGTTAAAGAAATTGCAAAGAAGGTCCAAAGAGGAGGGACATCTGGCATAGGCGTCACCGCATTTGAGAGAGGTGGATTCATCCTTGACGGAGGTCATCTATTCGACGAGAAAGGTTTCATGCCATCATCAGCGAGTCGTGCTTTGCCACCCCCCGTGATACTACATCATGAGTTTCCAGACTGGAGTATAGTGCTAGTGATTCCGAATGATAAAGGAGATTCTAGCATGATCAAAGGGGCTTCTGGCATGCGCGAGGTGAACATATTTCAAGATGAATGTCCCATCCCTATAAAAGAAGTACAAGCTCTCTCACACATCATTCTCATGGAGCTACTACCTGCTTTAATCGAAAAAGACTTACATAGTTTTGGATCCTCCATTAACCGAATTCAAAAAATTGGCTTCAAGCGAAGAGAAGTAGATCTACAGCCCAAAGCCAGGAAAATCATGAATGTCCTTCTCGAGAGCGGTGCAGCCGGAGCCGGAATGAGCTCATTTGGCCCCCTTATTTACGGTATCACCGACTCCCCTTTAGAGATTAAAAACGCCATCAAGGATCGGTTTGGTGAGGAGGTAGAAATATTGACGGCGCAAGCAAGAAATAGTGGGGCATCGATAAGATTTATAAGCCCTCAATCCAATTAAAGTGACCCTTATGGCTAGAAAACCAGCGAGTATGTACAGAAAGGTAGAGGATAGATCATATACCCGTCGTAAATACATGGGCGGCGTACCAGGTGTTAAGGTCGTTCAGTTTGACATGGGAAATCTGACAGAAGATTTTCCAGTACAATTAACATTGGTAGCAGAGGAGGCTTGTCAAATCATGGACAGAGCCCTCGAGGCGGCACGTATTACTGCAAACAGGTTTTTGCTTAGAGAGGTTGGGCGCCTAGACTTCCACCTGAAACTTAGAGTGTATCCCCATCAGGTCCTCAGGGAAAACAAACAAGCAACGGGTGCTGGCGCTGATCGTGTATCGTCTGGAATGCGAAAAGCTTTTGGTAAAGCGGTAGGAACGGCAGCTAGGGTCCATGCAGGGCAGAAAATCATGACTATCGATACAAATCCTCAGCACCTCATCAAGGCTAAAAGTGCTCTGGCCAGAGCAGGCAAAAAGATACCTACACCATATCGAATAGTTGTAGAAAAGGGTGCTGATCAGGTCTCATAGGAGATATTATGAAAGATTATGAAGCACTTCTGGATAGGGCACTAGTCCAAATACCAGACATAGTAACCGAAAAATCGAGATTTGTGGTACCTTCTCCAAAGACATTTTCAGAGGGCAGAACAACTATCTTCGACAATTTTGGAGACATAGCCGACGTCTTGAATAGAGATGTGGACCATTTCCTGAAGTTCTTGGTGCAAGAGCTTGGAACCGCCGGGAAGATTGAGGGTAGCAGAGCAGTATTTCAAGGGAAATTCCCATTTGATGTCATAGATTCACAGATAGATGATTATGTTGAAGAGTACGTAATCTGTTCAGAATGTGGAATGCCAGACACCCATTTGATAAAGAGCGGACGCATTTTGATGTTAAAGTGTGATGCATGCGGTGGTCATCGACCTGTCAAAAAACGGCGCATTCGTACAGAGATTAAAAAAGAGATGCAAGAAGGAGAAGTCTATGAAGTTAGGATCGATGCGATCGGTAGCAAGGGAGATGGCATAGCAAAAATGGATAAATATACGATATTTATTCCAAATGTCACTAAGGGTAGCATCGTCAAAGCAAGGATTAAAAAAATCTCTGGTACTCTTGCGTTTGCGGAACTCGTTGAGCAAGATTAGAGCTTCACGTGCTTTATATCTTGTATTCCTTCGATAGCTTTTATTTGCGTTAATATCCTATCTGAGACAGCACCATCTATGTTAAGCACCATCACTGCTTTGCCACCGATGAATTCTCGACCAACTTGCATTCCCGCGATATTGATATTATTCTCTCCTAGAATAGTTCCAACTCGCCCGATAATTCCAGGCTTATCAACATGAGAGGAAATTAACATATAACCGGATGGAACAGCATCTATCCTATAGGAGTCGATTCGCACTATCCTAGCATCCTTTTTTCCAAATAGTGTTCCTGCAACTCTCTTGTCTGCCCTGGACGTCTTTGCGGAGACTGTGATCAGTCCTGTGAAATCTTCACTAAGCTCGATTTTGCTTTCGACGACCTTGATTCCTCTGTTCTTCGCTAAAATGGGCGCATTTACGAAGTTAACCGATTCTTTCAGCAGGATATCTAATATACCTTTCAAGACGGCAATCGTAAGAGCTCCTGTCTCTCTTTCTGCGATCTCACCACTATATATGATATCAATTTGATTTATACTTCCATCTACCAACTGGATACATAATCGACCCAATTTTTCGGCTAACGTCAAGTAAGGCCTTATTTCGGCTTTTATCGAAGGCATGTTGACAGCATTTCTGGCGGGTTCGCCTTTTAGTGCATGCAATACGCCTTCCGCAACTGCAATAGAAACGTTGAACTGTGCCTCTTTGGTAGAGGCACCCAAATGAGGAGTTGCAATAACTTCATCCAAATCCAACAGTGGGCTGCACTCCGGGGGCTCATTTTCAAATACATCTAGTGCTGCACCTGCAACCTTTCCGCTTTTGATGGCTTTGATCAATCCAACCTCATCGATTAGGTCCCCTCTGGCACAGTTTATGATCCTTACTCCCCTTTTCATCATCCCAAATTGTTCATCACCTATCATGTGATACGTGTCTTTTGTGCGTGGAGCGTGAATTGTAATGTAATCTGATCGCTCTAGGAGGATATCCATTTCTACTAGCGAAGTTCCGAGACTCTCCGCTCTATCCATAGATATGAACGGATCGCATGCAAGTATATGCATACCTAGTGCATGGGCCTTTTTTGCAACCTCTGCCCCCACCCTACCAAGCCCTATAATTCCAAGAATTTTATCTTGAATTTCAGTGCCTACGAACTTGCCTCGGTTCCATTTTCCTTTTTTTAGCGATGTGTGGGCTTGGGGTATGTTTCTTGAGAGAGCCAATATCATTGCTATAGTATGTTCCGCTGCAGATATTGTGTTCCCACCTGGAGCATTTAAGACTATGATGCCTTTCTCAGTTGCAGCATCAACGTCGATGTTGTCTACGCCCGCACCTGCTCGCCCTATAACTCTCAGGTGGACGCCAGCATTTATGACTTCTCTTGTTACATTTGTCCCACTCCTTACGATGAGAGCTTCGTAATCCTTAATTCGTTTTATCAGCTCTTTTTCGGTTAGATCGGTTGCTACATCCACATCAATCTCTGTCATAATCTTCTCAATACCCTCTTGAGAGATTGGATCCGTGACTAAAACTTTCATAATTTCTCGATATATGATTAAATTACTCCTTTTTCATCTTTTCGTTACAATCGTAAATGCGTTATGTGACATAATATGTAACAATAATAAGAAAAGCTTAAGTATAATCTATTTAATCTGTACTTTCTAGAAAATTATGTTACGTATATTGTAACACTGAAGTGATAAAATGTACACGCCTGAATGGTTGACTAGGTTTGCACAGGACATTGCTGGTAACATAGTAATGTCGCCAGAGCATGGAAGTACAATTCAAGAATATAGAAAAAACTATGGAATAACTCAAAAAGAACTTGGTCAGTTAATGGACCTTCGTAGAGAGTCAATTTCCCGCATTGAGAATGGCAAGATAAACTCTAATGCGAATTTTATTCAGAATTTTGTTGGCACCTTAGCCATATCGGAGGCCACCAAGGCTTATTGTAAGGGTCATGATGTCGATTTTCCCTTTTTGGAGCGGATAGCAAAGGAGTTTGGGATTCCCTCTACTAAACTCGACCAGATTTTAGGTATAGTACTTGAAAAATTGGAGGTCTAAGCATGATAATCGCATGGTTGGAAGAAGTAAGATCTAAGGATGTTTCCTTGGTTGGCGGAAAAGGCGCCAGCCTTGGTGAGATGATGAACGAAGAACTGCCGGTCCCAAGGGGCTTTGCAGTAACAGCACAAGCATTTAGACAATTCATCGATGATACTGGAATTGCAAAAAAGCTTTTCGAGTCATTGGAAATAGATGTTGATGATTCTGAGGCTCTCAAGAATGCAGAGAAAAAGGCTAAAAGCTTGATAACAGACGCTAAAATGCCTCCTGAGATGAAAAGAGCCATCTTAAGTGCATATGATAAATTATGTGATAGAGAAGGCGAGGAAGTTTTCGTTGCGGTTCGCTCATCTGCAACTGCTGAAGACCTACCAGATGCATCCTTTGCAGGCCAACAAGAGACTTTTCTCAACGTTCGCGGAGGAGAAGCCGTTGTAGATGCAGTGAAGCGATGTTGGATTTCTTTGTATGGCGCTAGGGCAATATTCTATAGGGTGAAGCAGGGATTTGAGCATGAACACGTGAATATTGCGGTCATCATCCAAACAATGGTGGACGCAGATAAAGCAGGCGTACTATTTACTGCACATCCCACTTCTGGAGAGTCCACAACTATCATCGAAGCTGGTTGGGGGTTAGGCGAAGCCGTTGTGTCTGGATCGATATCGCCGGACAATTATGTTGTCGACAGGAAAACGAAAAAAATTCTCCAACGGAACATAGCAACCAAGAATCTCATGCATATCCGAGATAAAGATACTGGAAAGACCATCCAAAAGAAGGTTCCAGATGACATGATGGATAAAAAAGTTTTGACCGATATCGAGTTGATGAAGCTGACGGAACTCGGGGAGATTGTGGAAAACCACTATGGCATACCTCAAGATGTGGAGTGGGCAATAGTGAATGAAAAAATCTACATGTTGCAATCGCGTCCAATCACTACTATCCAAAGAAGGGAGAAGGAGATACAATTAGAAGATGGGGGCGAATTGATTTTAGAGGGTATTGGCTCCTCGCCGGGTATTGCTTATGGAAACGTTGAGATCGTGTCAAAACTTGATGAGTTAGATAGAGTGGACGAAGGCGATATTTTGGTCACCAAAATGACAACGCCTGATATGGTTACAGCCATGAAAAGGGCTGTCGGAATCATAACCGATGAAGGTGGATTGACTTGTCATGCAGCAATAGTGTCGCGGGAGCTTGGAACACCATGCATCGTTGGTACTAAAAAAGGTACGACGGTGTTGAAGGGTGTGAAGTTGGTAACGATCGATGGTGAAAAAGGCCATGTGTACCAAGGAAAATTAGAACAAGCTGTCACAAAAGAAGCGCAAGTTGT
>JBHPDI010000027.1:0-13772 GCA_042577985.1 Halobacteriota archaeon
TTTCATCTTGACATTGATTAGAAAACAATCTCCTTTAGAGTGTTTTAATATGGAGGATGAGGTTCAACATTATTGGTACTGGCGGATATGCATAGTAACATCCCCCAGATAAACAGATGTGACAGGAGGGGCATGAGTGTTATTATGATATTATTAAAAAGACTTTTATCCAGTTCATGTCCTTTTTATAAATTATCTTGTTGTGAATTATACAATTATTTTGCTAATTCCAACAGATTTAATGTAATAACCCATCTACAACTTTTAACTTCTACATAATTCGGTTAAAGGCCGCAACTACATGCAGATCCGATCCGGTTAAAGGCTCGTCAAGTGGCAATATTACCGAATTATTTAGTTTAGAATTCTCTCGCCATAGAAATTTACTGTTTCATAATCTAGAAAAACTTTCTGAATCTAACTTCCTATCTCCTTGAAAGACCAATACCAAAAATCACTTTGGATGGTGCTTACCTAAATCACATATTTTAATACTTTTAATATCATTTTAATATCAAGATCAGAATACATCTGCACATCTTTTATTTAGTTTTAGTAGCAGTCCATCATGATTAAAACCGACATGAGATTGATCGATGTCGACCTTATTTTGATGAGCGTGGTCTTACCACCAATATTGGTTACCAACAGTTGGATAGACTCATCTTTTTTATTTCCATATTGACTTCAATGATAATGATATTGCTGTAAACGCTTTGGGTAACTTGGTTACATACCCAACCATATCCTAATTATATCGTCTAGCATCTTATCTAAGCTTATATTATCTTATCGTATCGTGCGTATCCTATCACAGGAACCGCGCAATCACCAGACTGAACTCAAATAATATGACTAACATGACTGCCACTATCAATTGCGAGAACAGCGTTGGGTCGGGTGTTGCAAGCATTGCAAATGCCAATAATCCACTATAGACTAACCATCTTCTCTCAACTAAGCTCTTGTATTTTACTATCCCCATCTTCACAGCAAAGACCGTTAACAAGGGGAGCTGGAATACGAGACCAAAGCCAGCCACAGTCGTCATCACTATCGAGAATGTTTTGTTGATAGATAGTTGTGCAAACGCTACATCACTAGAGGCGAGTATCACGAATTTGAACAAGGTTGGTACAACGAGTAAGTAGCCAATTGCAGCTCCAGATACGAACAAGATCAAAGAGAATGGCACGACTAGGTAGAGAAAACGTCTCTCGCTTGGATATAACCCGGGCCTCATGAATGCCAAGACTTCATAGAGAAGCAATGGAACACCTATCACAAAAGCGCATATCAAAGAGAGCATTATTCTTATGGTAACGACCTCCCAAGGACCGTAAACCACCATCTGCGCACTGGCCGGGATCAGATCTCCCCATATGATCCTTAGTATCTCATCAGAGAAAGGAAACACTACCGCAGCTACGATTACAACACCTGCAAAGATTACAAGTAGCCTTTGTCTTAATTCTGCAAGGTGTTCTCCCAAGGGCAATTCCCTGTCGCTAGGGGGCACATCATAGTCAATGCTCATTTTTACCAATAGCCTCCTTATTTCATCCCTAAACTTAATACTATGGACAACTAATAAGATTAGGGGTAAACAATTGGCTCTTGAAGAATTCAACTGGATATTAACTGCAATAAGAAAAAAACTGATGTATATAGCTATAGTGATAGGAATAGGAACCTTTGGAACATTTCCTTTCATGGGCAGATTGTTAAATCGAATACAAGCAGACCTATTACCAGAGGGAGTTACGACCGTAATCATCCAGCCGGTTGAAGCAATCTTGTTGGAGTTGAAAATGTCTTTGATCGTTGGTGTGCTCCTGTCGTTACCGCTCATAGCCTATTATGCATACGGGGGTCTGAAGAAGAGATCTAAGACGGTGAATATGTTAGAAATAAAGAGATCGTTCGCCGTACTTGTGGCCGTATCATCCCTAATTCTTTTCTTTCTGGGCGTCTCTTATTCTTATTTTATCATGCTCCCCATCTTGCTTAGTTTTCTGAACACAATTGCAGTGGGTGTTGGTGCAGCAAGCACTTGGTCTTTAGGACTATGGGTCCACTTCGCCCTAATGATGACCATTGTCTTTGGCCTGGCCTTTCAACTACCAATAGTACTCCCCTTGCTAGTGAGATCTGGTGTGGTCAGCTATCAAAACCTTCGAGATCATCGAAAACACGGAGTGGTGATCGTGTTCATCGCAGCAGCGATCATAACACCACCAGACGTGATTTCTCAGCTGATGATAGGGCTTCCGATGCTCCTGTTCTATGAAATCGGCTTGATCATCACCAGAATTACAATCAAATCTTAGATGGCAGAAATGAAAGTTGCTGTCGGAGGGACATTTGACCCCCTGCATGATGGGCATAGGGCGCTACTCAAGAGGGCATACGAACTTGGAAATGTTTTCATTGGATTAACCTCTGATGCTTTGGCAAAGCGCCGTTACAAGGATGTATTTTCGTATGAAGAAAGAGAGAAGAGGATTAAACGTTATATCCAAGAAGAATTCGGTTCAAAGGCAAACATCCAAAAATTAAACGAACCATACGGAGCAACCATAAGCGAGAATTTTGACTATATAGTCGTATCTTCAGAGACTTATACTGTTGCAATGGAAATAAATATAATCAGAGAGGAAAGAAGGCTTCGTCCGATAGAGATAGTAAAAATAGATTTTGTGCTGGCTAATGATGGAAAGCCCATCTCCTCGACCAGAATCAAAAATGGTGAAATTGATGAGCATGGAGTTTTATTAAGATAGTGGGTGATACTCATTATCTACAAGTCAAAGCAGGTACATTGGCCGGACAAAATGGGTCAACGACGAATCTATTTTTATAGATTGCCCTAATTAATTAACACCAAGTCCGCGTACAAAAGATATCTTATTTGAGCTTCTTTGGAGACTCTTGGACATCACGCCCATTTTTTCCGATTCGACGAACAAGATTTCATAAGTATATCACATCAATTTCCCCCAACAAAATTATATTATTTAATTATATTATTTACTTGGAAAAGCTTTTTATCCAATTGCTCGTTACCCATTATAACATCGTGGGGGGGCAGTAGGGTAGCCTGGTCCATCCTCGCGGCTTTGGGAGCCGTGGACGGCAGTTCGAATCTGCCCTGCCCCATCAAAATAACGGTAAAAACACTGTGGGGGTGCCTTGGAGTAGGTCAACGTTGTATCAGCAACATATTATAAGACATATAAAACGATCTGAATTTTAGCACTGATACATGGCTTCATCAAAACCAAGAAAGGATGGCTTGGAGCAATTTTTATTTTTTATCATTGCAAAAAAAAAAGACAGTTAAATATTACTATTTATCGTTGATATTGAATATGGGTGGACACGATTATGATTGACAAAGTTGCATATGGATATGCACTCAAGATCTGTGTGGGCTTAGCACTTGGAATGTTCATAGGTCTAGAGCGCGAGTGGGCGCATAAAGAGCCAGGAATCAGGACATTTGCACTGGTAAGTGTATGCGGCACCATATTCAGCTTTGTGAATCCACAATTGGTGTGGATCGGCGCTTTTTTCGTCACCATTGCATCCGGGCTTCTGTCTATACAGAGCTTGCTACAGAAGGAAGACATTCGTCTGACGACCATTACATCGCTCATGCTGACATACGGTGTAGGTGTTTTAGTGGGAATGGAGCTCTACACCTCTGCAGTCATCGTTGCAATTATCATTACCGCTGTATTGACGCTTAAACAAGAGGTGCATACATTTGTAGGGGGTATCTCAAGCCAAGAGTTGAGAGGGGCGATAAAGTTCGGCATCCTTGCCTTTGTGGTTTTTCCGATCCTGCCAAATACGTACATAGATCCGTGGCAGATCATAAATCCGAGGATGATCTGGTTGATGGTCGTACTGGTTTCTGGTATTGGGTTCGTAAATTATGCGATGATGAAAAAGATGGGCGCTAATGGAATAATATATGCTGGCTTTTTCGGTGGATTGGCAAACAGTACGGCAGTAGTGGGTGAATTGAGTTCTAGGGCAAGAGAGAATCCTGATCTTATGCTCTTCGCCGCATCTGCAGTGGTGCTATCAAATGTTGCCATGTGCACTCGAAATCTCTTATTATGTACGATGTTTTCCACCGAATTAGCTGTAATCATAGCGCTGCCTTTGCTAAGCATTGTGATCACAGGGACGCTCTATGTATTCATTACGAAGAAAGAAGCCAACAACATAGATGTGGAAGTTCAATCACCTTTCAGCATTAAGAACGCGCTAATATTTGGATTTATATTCTTGGGCATGATAGTTCTTTCCGCAACTGCACATATGCAATTTGGCGATGTTGGATTTTATATCTCAGAATTCATAAGCGGTACAGTAAGCAGTACAAGCGCTACGATCAGTGCTGTCGTGCTTTACCAAGCCGGCCAGATCAGCAAGCTAAATGCTGCTTTAGGAATAATCCTCGCCAACATATCCAGCATTATGATCAAAGTCGGCTTGGTGATGATGTCTGGCAATAGGATGTTCACAAAACACGTTACCATCAGCAGCATTCTGATAATCGCAATCTCTGTAGTAATAACCGTGTTTCTATTTGCATTATGAAGATATTTGCATTATGAAGAGCTTGCTATATGAAAAGCCCCGGGCGGGGATTGAACCCGCGATCTCCACCTATTTGTCAGCGGTACCAAGTTCGCCCCCTAAAGTTGTAGAGCTTTAACGGTGTGGCGCTTTACCACTGAGCCACCGGGGCAGAATACTACTACTTCGGTTCGATACGATATGCTTTACTTTACTATATATTTATTGATATCGAGCCATATACGACAACTTCAAACGAAGCTAGCATTTTAAGTATTCTGGAATTGCGGGGGGAGGGATTTGAACCCACGAATACCTTCGTAACAGGATCTTAAGTCCTGCGCCTATTGCCCTCCTTTTTGGTCAAGCCTCTCACTCGCAAAAAGGTCGTTTGACCAGACTTGGCTACCCCCGCATGCGGGGAACGAGATTTGAACTCGCGAACTCCTACGAGACAGGGTCCTAAACCCTGCGCCTTTGACCCAACAAAGAGAGAGAACTTCTCCCTTAACCTTTTTCCATTCCCTTTAACGCTTATGATCGAGGTGGAAAAGGGTTGTTTGACCAGACTTGGCAACCCCCGCTTTTTGAAAGGAGAAACTTATTGTTTCTTCCTTGACCTTTTTCTAAAAGGTTTCTATGAACACAGCGATATTTAAAATACCGCAGACAAACTAAATTAGTTATCAGTATCCATGCTAAAAACTTGGTGGTCTCATATATACATATGAAACATACATATGAAACCATATTTTAAGTTTGGGCACAAATTAGATGTCACATTGCGTTAATTTTCTCAGGGGGTAACATGTTCGTTGGGATGGATCACGGCACAACTGCGATACGATTCGGAACAGATGAGGAACGTGTTTTTGAGTTGTCACGAGAGGATGCCAAAAATATGCCTGATCTAGTGCTGTTGGAAACAATCCTGAATGGTCTGGATATCAAAGCAAATGACATAGAGTTGTTTGCGATGGGTTACTCAATGGGTGACGGTATCTCTGATATCGTAAATATGGGACAAGAGATTAACAGAGGCGTTGTGAAGACTGGAGGTGCAGGAATCCACATCGGGGGTGGAACCCATGTTTTTGATGTTATCAAGAAATCAGGCATACCTGCAATTGTGATACCAGGCATACATGATAGAAGCAATGTCGATAAAAGAATGAAGATGTTTTCGCACGGAACAAGCCCAGAAAAAGTTGGCATTACCTATCATGCCTATTTGGAGGGTTATAATACCTTCATCGTATCAGACATAAGCTCGAATACCGTTACTGTTGGAGTAGTGGACGGAAAGATTATTGGTGCCTTGGATGCATGTATTTTCGCGCCCGGAATACTCCATGGCCCACTTGATCTAGAGGCGATTCGAGATATCGATGCAGGAAAGATAAGCGCAAATCATGCTTTCTCCCACGGCGGCATATTGAAACACACAAACTTTAGGTGCATGGAGGATTTACTGAGTGCAGAGGATGAAAGCGCTAGGTTAGCAATAGACAGAATTTCACTATTCGCATCGATGGAGATAGCTGGCATGCAGGTCCTTGTTAACGAACATTCGTCTTGTGAAGCAATATTTCTGAGCGGTGAGATGGAAAATGTGAAAAAGATTGTTGAATGCCTTCTTGATATTAAAACAATTCATTTAGACAAGTGGATCGCTGCAATTGGTTGTGCCGAAATAGCCAGAGATGTTTATGGAGGTAAAAAAGATATCTTGGGGATAAAAGTTTACAGACATCCAACAAATAAATTTAAATAAGCGCATACAAGAATTGATATGTATTGTCATTGATATATATATATTATAATTGAGGAGTTATGAAAGAAATAAGAATACACGGAAGGGGCGGACAAGGAGTCGTTACGAGTGCTGAATTGCTCGCCTCAGCAGCTTTTGATGATGGAAAATTTAGTCATGCATTCCCATTCTTTGGCTTTGAACGGAGGGGTGCACCGATCGTTTCTTTTGTAAGAATAGATGAACATCCAATACGATTGAGAAGCCATATCTACAATCCAGATTATGTGATCGTCCAAGATCCTACGCTGCTGGAGGTAGTGGACGTTACATCTGGTCTGAGACCGGGCGGCATGGTAATAGCTAACACCGAGAAAGAGCCAGAAAAACTGGGACTGAATGTCGAAATCAGGATAAGGACTATTAATGCAACGAAGATCGCAATGGATGTCTTGGGACGTCCGATCATGAACACTGCGTTAATTGGAGCTTTTGCAGGAGCAACCGGAGAGGTGTCTGTTGAATCTATCAAAAACGCCGTTAAAAGTCGTTTTTCGGGTGATATTGGAGAAAAGAATGCAGAGGCAGTACAAAAAGCCTATGATATGATGAGAGGGTAAGATGAAACTGAGTATTGGTTCCGTGGCAGAGCCTGGAAGTACACGGATTAACAAAACTGGTTCATGGCGAACGTTCAAACCGATCATCGACCTAGAGGCATGTACCGGTTGTGGAACGTGCAGCATGTTATGCCCAGAAGGATCGGTACACAAAGACAAAGTGTCGGGCAAGTATGCCATAGACTATGACTATTGTAAGGGATGCGGAATATGTGCGCACGAATGCCCGGTAAAAGCCATAGAGATGATTATGGAGGAGAAGTGATCTTCATGAAGATTATGGAAGGTTCACATGCCGTGGCAGAGGCTGTCAAAGCCTGCAAACCCAACGTCATAGCAGCATATCCAATCACACCACAAACGCACATCGTCGAAGAGATATCACGGATGGTGGCAGACGGAGAGATCGTTAGTGAGTATGTTAGGGTTGATTCAGAGCATTCCGCAATGTCAGTTTGTGTTGGAGCTAGCGCAACCGGCGCAAGGACGTATACCGCCACTACTTCCCAGGGAATGGCGCTGATGCACGAGGTGTTATTCAATGCAGCCGGACTGAGATTGCCAATAGTAATGACTGCTGCCAATAGATCTTTGTCTGCACCGATCAACATCTGGAACGATCATCAAGACATGATCTCTGAACGAGATAGTGGATGGATCCAACTTTATGCAGAGGATGCCCAAGAAGCAAGCGATATGACAATACAAGCGTACAAGATTGCTGAAGACCATGAAATTCTCCTGCCGGTAATGGTCGGAATGGATGGCTTCATTCTGACACATGTGCATGAACCTGTTGAGCTATGCCCTCAAGAAAAAGTTGACGATTTCTTGCCTTTGTATGATCCTATTCAGTACTTAACCCCAGAGAATCCCTTGTCGTTTGGTACAATCGTTTATCCGAGCACATACACTGAATTTCGCTACATGATTCATGAAGCCATGAAGAAAGCTGAAAGAAAGATCGTGGATGTGGCAGGCGAATTTCAAGACAAATTCGGGCGCTACTATGGCGGATTGATCGATACCTATGAAGCAGAGGATGCAGATTTGCTCATACTAGCAATGGGCTCCGTCATAGGAACGGCAAAGGATGCAGTCGATGAGTTACGTTCAGATGGAAAAAAAGTGGGTATCGTAAAAGTTAGATGTTACAGACCATTTCCAGCAGAAGCGATAGTAGAAGCGACAAAGGATGCGAAGGCAATAGCTGTGCTGGACAAAAACATCTCGTTAGGATATGAAGGTGCCCTGTATACGGATGTAAAATCTGCCTTATATGGGAAGAATAGCCCTCTTGCAATGGGATTCATCCTTGGACTGGGTGGAAGGGACATCAAGAAGAGGACCATCAAGAACATCGCAGCTAAGGCAGAGAAAGCGATTAAATCAGGCATAGTTGAGGCTGAAAGCGAATTCGTTGACCTAGATCGGGAGGTGCTATAGAATGCAAGAAGAATTGTTTGCACCTGGCCATAGAGGATGTGCAGGATGTGGAGCAGCCATAGCTGCACGATTGATTCTCAAAGGTTCTGGAAGGGACACAATAGTCATATCGCCAACAGGCTGTTTGGAGGTTATTTCATCACCTTATCCGGAGTCAGCATGGGGAGTTCCATGGATACACTCGCTATTTGAAAATGCGGCAGCTGTAGCATCTGGGATTGAAGTTGCGCTCAAATCTCTTGGACGAAAGGATGAGGCTAAAATTATTGCAATAGGAGGGGATGGTGCCACCATTGATATCGGAATTGGAGCACTATCTGGAATGCTCGAAAGAGGTCATGATATTACATACATATGTTATGATAACGAAGCATACATGAACACAGGCATCCAGCGTAGTAGTTCGACCCCATATGGTGCATCTACCACTACTAGCCCTGCGGGAAAGGTCTCGTTAGGTGAAAACAGACCGAAGAAAAATTTACCTGCAATAGCTGCTGCACATGGTATACCCTACGTTGCAACCACCTCGATTGCCTATCCAAAAGATGTAATCAGAAAGGTAAAAAAAGCAATTGCAATAGAAGGTCCAAAGTATTTGCAGATACATGCGCCATGTTGTACTGGGTGGGGATTTGATGGTAGTAATACAATAGAAATCGGTAGACTTGCAGTAGAAACAGCACTATTTCCCATATATGAGATTACAGACGGCAAAGTCACTTCGGTCAAGAATATCAAGCGAAAACCCGTTGAGGAATATCTAAAAGTTCAACGAAGATTTAGGCATTTGTTCAAAAGCGAGGGCGGAAAGGAAGCGATACAGAATATCCAGGACATCGCAGACGCTAATGCGGATAAATTTGGGTTGGACCTATGACGTATGTTGGAAGGATTGTCGTAATAGGTCACTCTGAAGGTTTGCCCTTTGCAGCATATCGAGTGTCATCTCGCTCATTTCCGGACCGTATAGCTGTGACAAAATTTGACTCCGTGAGTATCACCCCTAAGGATCTAAAAGACCTGTCCAAGAATCCCTATATCGCATATAATTGCATCAAAATAATCGGAGATGTCGCGATCGTCACAAACGGATCACATACAGAACCCCTAGCAGAAAAGATAGAATGTGGATATCCTCCAAGGGATGCTACGGCACTAACTCTTTTAGCGATGGACTATGAGAAAGACCAATACAAAACGCCAAGAATTGCAGGCGTTATCGATAAAAACGGAAAAGGGTGCTTGGGAATCGTACAAGCAGAGGGTATAAAAGTCAAGGAATTCAAGCTTGAAGAAGAGGCTTTCTTCATCGCAACCTATGAAAAGACCGACTTTGAGAGATTGCAAGTAAAGGGATCAACTGCCACTGAGATTGCCAAGGCCATGTACGAACTGGAATTCGAGAATCCTGTGTGTGCGGCTGCTGCACTATGGGAGGGGGAGTTTAGAACGAGTGCATATAATGCAATATAATGGACAATAAATAAACAGCCGAAAAATGACAAACTTTATTAGATAAACCAAACAAGTTGAAATCATGCCAGACATGGTTTTAATCGTATCCTACTTTTCCTTTCTGCTTGGTTTTGGAGTTTTAGTTGCAAACCTGATGAAAAAGGTGAAAATTCCTGACACCGTCTTTCTTCTCTTGATCGGATTGATTTGCGGTCCTACCATATGGAAGAATCCTGCTATTACGCAATATCTTCAGTTCACAATCGTTGACGTGGATGCCATGTCAGTCGTGCCTGAATTTCTCAGGACTCTTGCCTTGGTGTTGATAGTCTTTACGGGCGCCTTCAACATGAGTTTCAGCGAACTCAAAAAAGTCTCGTATATATCCATAAAGCTGGCATTTCTGGTGGTCATACTGAACACCATCGTTCTCGGAATCATCGCAAAGTTAATATTCGGCTTCGGAATGGTTCCTGCCCTTCTCATAGGAGCGACGATAAGTGGAACCGATGCCAGCGTCGTCTTCACCTTTGAGAAAGTGCTGAAAAAACAGGCCGATATCCTCACAATCTTAAAGATGGAATCGATAATTAACAGTCCTTTAGCCGTGCTCATACCCTTCCTTTTCTTGAGTTTCTTAGAATCTGCACCCAGTGAGGTATTAGTGCCTAGTGTCTACATCTCACAATTCTGGCTTATGATCGCTGCTGGCGTTGGTGGCGGACTCGTTATAGGTTTTGCTGTGGCCAGCATTCTAGACAAGATGTTGAAAGAGTACACGCCCCTCCTTTTATTCGCTCTCGCACTTTTGACCTATGGACTGGTGGAAGCGGTCGGAGGTTCTGGAATGCTCGCCGCAGCGGTTTCTGGATGCGTAATCGGGAATACGGCATTCGCTCACAGGAAGGCCACAAAGAAGTTCCACAGTGAAATTTCAGATATGCTGAGAATTTCCATTTATACCCTTCTTGGCGCACAGGTATTTCTGGACTTAAATCCGCTACTGATACTTGCCGAGATTCTCTTCGTGGTCTTAGTATTTGCCGTTCGCCCCATATTCATTACATTTCTAGCTAGAGACGTAGAAGCAGATTATGAAAGTATGACGCTCCTCAAATGGGTTGCACCCAGAGGCATTTCAGCCGCAGCCATGGCCCCCATCGTGGCTATAGCCCTGGGAGACCAACAGATAATGAACATCGTTTTCATGGTGATTCTCTTATCTGTTCTATTCAGCACCGTCACAGCAAATCTTGTGAGCACAGGAAAGATCTTTATAATTAGAGATAAAACCCTGAAGGCCCGTGCGATGCTGAGAGAGAGGATTTAAAATAAAGATGTAATCAGAAAGGTAAAGATGAAATTCAACGACAAATTGAGCGACGCATCGAAAAAGAATGACAGCCTGCTCTGTATAGGACTTGACCCTGACCTAAAGAAAATTCCTTCCTTTTTGCAGGATGCCAATGACCCAATCTTTGATTTCAATAAGCGGATCATCGACTCAACCAAAGATTTGGTGATCGCCTATAAACCGAATCTTGCATTTTACGAGGCACTGGGACTGCATGGCTTGAAATCCCTGGCCAAAACCATAAGGTACATTCCCGATGACATCCCCGTCATCGCTGATGCCAAGAGAGGGGATGTTGAACATTCTGCAAAGGCCTATGCAAAGGCGATTTTCGATGTATCTCGATTTGATGCTGTCACTGTGAATCCTTACATGGGCAGTGATTCTGTCAAGCCCTTCCTAGATTATGCAGAAAAGGGCGTATTCATCCTGTGCAGGACATCCAATCCGGGTTCAAAAAATTTCCAAGACCTTTGCTGTAACTCCGAAAAATCCCTATATGAGATCGTGGCTGAACATGTGATGGGTTGGAATGTAAACAAAAACTGCGGATTGGTGGTTGGCGCCACATATCCTGAGGAGCTGAAAAAAATCAGGGATATGGTGGGAGAAGATATGCCCATATTAATACCGGGAGTGGGTGCACAGGCTGGTGATCTGGAAAAGGCTGTAAAGTTTGGCACCAACTCATCGGGAGATATGGCAATTATAAGCGCATCCAGAGTCATCCTCTATGCCGGCAAGGAAAAGGATTTTGACAAGAAGGCAAGGATGGTTGCCAAGTACATAAGAGATGATATCAACCAGTTTAGATGATTTTTTTGTTTATCATGTAAGAAATAAATAAGAAAGATAAGAAGTTGAGCATTTTTGAAGAGGGGGAGACGATAAATAGTCATATCTAAAAAAAATGGGGAGATATGCGACATTTATGTTTGATATAACTAAATTAGGCGAAATCCAGCAAATCTAAATAGAAAAATGTTGCATTATGAAAAGCAGGAGGGTGTTACTAAAAATGAGTTTGGATAAGAAATTTTTACTAAAAGCACTTCTTCAGTACAACTATTTCCCTTCACAAAACAGGAACAAAGAAGAACTTCCGCCTATACTGAACTCGGAAAGTTTAACTCCTGAGATTTCAGAAAAACTGATAAAGCTATCTTATAGAAAAGCTGGTTATGATCAAGTTGAGTATAAACTGACAAGATATAATAATGTACCGAGAGCCCTGTCCATACCACATCCAATGGCGTATGCCCAACTATGTCATTCATTGCATGATAATTGGGAAAAGCTGGAATATATTACGCAAACAGAAAACAGTTTAATAATTCCCCAAAAGCATAGCGATGGCCGAGTTATCATAATGAATTATGAAAACACTAAGAAAGATATCGAACGCCGTATAAAGCTTTCATTCAACAGAAAATTTTATGTAAATACAGATATTTCAAACTTCTATCCAAGCATTTATTCGCATTCAATTACGTGGGCATTAGCTGGATTTGAAAAAGGAAAAAAAGAACGTAATAAATGGTTCAATCAAATTGATAAATATCAAAGATTGACAAAAAGAAATGAAACTAATGGAGTTCCACTTGGTCCAGCAACATCTAACATTATTTCCGAATTAATCTTGGCAAGAATTGATAAAAAATTAAATGACGAAGGTTTTGAATTCATAAGATTTATTGATGATTACAACGCTTATTTTGATACCTACGAAAAAGCAGAAGAATTTATTCGTAGACTTTCGGAAGAATTATCAAAATACAAACTATTACTAAACATCAAAAAAACTTTTATTGAAAAATTACCTTCCCCATATTCATCCGAATGGATATTAGATTTAACAACTCGAATGCCTGACAAAAAAAGATTAATCCTACAAGTATAATTCGTTTTTTAGATTATGCTGTAACTAAACAAGCTATTAGCCCAGAGGGTAGTGTAATCAAATATGCTGTTAAATCCATCATATACGATGTAAAAGATGACATGGCCGAATTAATTCTTCAATATTTATTAAATCTTTGCATAAAATACCCAATACTTCTTCCGTTATTGAACATCTTATTTGAAAAAATAACATTTGACTCAGGATTCCTATATACTGACCAATTATTGAAGATACTCAATGAGCATGCAATTAATAAACGCTCTGATGCAATGACATGGTCGTTGTATTATTTAAATAATTTTTCTCAATCCATACCTGAAGGAATAGCAGAAAATGTGATCAAATCTGAGGATTGTATTTCTATCTTATTTCTTTATTTTTCAAAACAATATGATAATAAAATAGTAGCTTTTGGGGATAATCTAGACAAAAGTGATCTTTTCCTTTTGGACCAGTATTGGTTACTTCTCTATCAATTATTTTTTGATGGAAAGATTTCCAATCCATACAAAGATGACAATGACACAGGTGAAATGTTTAAGATCCTTAAGGAAGAGAAGGTAAGTTTTATTAAATCAATATAATATGATTTGCTCGTACTATCGCCTAACACAACACATACGCTTCAGTCTTCGATCTTGCGCT
>JBHPDI010000028.1:0-13357 GCA_042577985.1 Halobacteriota archaeon
CTACTTTGATCATAATTAAATCACACCTTCTGTATTGACACACATACTAAATTTGAAAGAACATATACATACACAATCATTAACTGACGCGTTTTCGTCTTTTTTATATTTTATTTTATCTTATCTTACCTATTTATCTTACCTATATTCCAAGGACCTCATCCATCGAATTGATACCCTTCTTCGCATTGACGACCCATCTTATCGCTCGTATGACACCAGATGCAAAAGCCTGCCTACTGTGTGCCCTATGTATGATCTCCATTCTTTCTCCGTCTCCCGCAAACAGAACTAGATGATCGCCGACGACATCTCCGCCTCTGACAGCATGTATCCCCATTTCATCCCCTCTCGGGCAAAGCCCTTCTCGCCCATATATGGTTTTTTTGCCTCCCAATACATCGCTTATTATATTTGCTGCACGCGTTGCAGTACCACTGGGGGCATCCTTTTTGTGTCGATGATGGGTCTCGACAATCTCAACATCATAGTTCTTGAGATGTTTGGCAGCCTCTTCTATAATCTTCCAAAACACGTTCACACCAACAGAGAAGTTTGGAGATATTACTGCTGCTACCTTTTTGTCGATAGCTCTCTCCATTTGGGCTTGCTGCCTAGGTGTGAAACCAGTGGTGCCTATGACCAAATTCACGCCATGCTCGGCTGCAGATATCGAATTCTCCACCGATCCGCTTGCAGTGGTGAAATCCACCAAAACATCTGGCTTTTTTTTTATGAACACTTCATGAACATCTTTTACGTCTGAAACTTTTATATCTCCCAAATCTGTGCCCACACTACTGACGTCAAACGCTGCCACTAACTCCATGCCCTCTTCTTGCAGGACGTTCTTTATTATCAATGAACCCATACGTCCGCAGGCGCCAGTGACTGCGACTTTGATCATAAAATCACCAATGACTCCAAAACGCTCCTTAGCTTGGTTGCATTGTCTTCACTCAGTGGAGAGAGTGGAAGTCGAAGTCCGCCTGCAGCTAAGCCTCTCCAACCCATTGCGGTCTTAACAGGAATCGGATTTGTCTCCAGGAACAGGGCACGGAATAAAGGTGAGAGGATGTGATGCAGTTCTCTAGCTCTGTCCAGCCTGCCATCCAAAAAAGCAATAACCATGTCACTCACTTGCCTTGGAATAATATTGGCGGCAACTGATATCACTCCCATGCCGCCCAATGCCATGATTGGTAATGTTAGCGAATCATCCCCAGAAATCACGGTGAAATCCGTCTCACTTGTTAATTCGATGATCTTAGAAACTTGGTTAATATCGCCGCTGGCTTCCTTAATACCGAGGATATTCTCCACTTTTGCGAGTTCAGCCACAACATCTGCACTCATGTTTTTTCCTGTCCTGGATGGAACGTTATACAGTATGATCGGAATGTCACATTTTTCTGCGACCGTCTTATAATGCATGATTAAGCCTGCATCGGTCGGCTTATTATAATATGGTGTGATCAGCATCGCAGCATCTGCACCAGCATCTTTTGCATATTTTGTGAGTTCAATCGCCTCTTTAGTATTATTCGATCCCGTTCCAGCGATGACTGGAACACTGGATGCGTCTATGGAAACATCGATGACCCTCTTCTGATCTTGGTGTGAGAGCGTAGCAGCCTCCCCCGTACATCCGGCTGGAACGATTCCAGAGACCCCATTCTCTATGGCAAAATTGATGTTCGAGCGCAAACCATCCTCATCCACTTTGTCATCTTTGGTGAATGGTGTGATAAGCGCCGGAAATACTCCTTCAAACATTTTTTACCTTCCTTTCTTAGGTTTTAATTTGCTGGTTATGTATCCTGTAACCCTATTTCTTATCACCTTGCTTTTGATATCTGTACACTCGTCTACTTGCTTCTTGTTCTCGTCGAAATCTGCTCCAAATTCATCTGGATACTTTTTTATCAGTTTGCTCCCGATGCTTTTGATATATGTTGGTTTAACACCCATTTTCTCTCATCCTTTAACCTTCTTTATCGTTTTACTATTTTAACCACTTTTTGGGCGACATCTGTAGCAGAAAATCCCAGAACTCTTATCATCGCCTCTTTCCCAACGCTGCCCAGATCATAAACAATATCTGGGACGGATCCAAATTCTTTGATCGCAGTATGAATTCCCCATTCCATTGTTTTCATGCCTTTTGGTTCTACTCCTCTGTCAAAAGAAGCAATGGATAATCCCAATTTTTTGCACCTCGATAGGATATCTGGCCCATGTTTTATGTTCATTCCGCCTCTAAACTCTCCATCAAATTGCATTGTTTCAAGAATAAACCTTGCGACATGGTTGCTTGCGCCAAAATCAACCTCTCCCGTGGCTCTTGCTCCGTCTATGCGCACGATTCTTCCCCTGACAGCTGCCACATCTCTTACGGAATAAGCGTCCTTAATAGCCATCCCAATATTGCTTCCAACCTCTGGAATTAGACTTGAGAATTCATCACATTTTTCCAGTAATGCAACAGCTTTACGCACATCTTTCAGCACATTGTATCTTTCCGCTTCATCAAGAATCAAACCCAAGGGATTTACCATAACCATATTGTTACCCCCCCTAACATTCAGTCCAGTCCTGATGGATGCTGTGACGAAATCCTTTGCCTTTGTGGCAGCATTTTTAAGATCATGCCCATTTGATAGATATGCTGCTATGGCGGCTGAATATGTGCAACCAGTACCGTGTGCGCTTCTTTCCATTCTCTCTCCTTCTATCAATTTAAATACGCCATCATATAACAAATCAATGCCATCAAGATGCCCTCCTGTAATTATTACAGCATTAGCGCCCAGACTGTGTATTTTGATTGCAGCTTTTTTTGCACTCTCTCGATCCGTCACCCTCATATCAGATAAGATACCCGCCTCAAAGGCATTTGGCGTTACAACTGTTGCAATGGGAAATAATTCCTCCACTATGGCTGAGATTGCATCTTGCCTAATCAATGAACCTCCTGCATCTGCTCCCATCAATGGATCCACTACTAACGGAATCTTGTGTTTTCTTATCTGTTTGGCTACGCCCCTTATTATATCATCTGAATACAACATACCAGTTTTTGCATAATCCACGCTGAAATCGCTCACTATGGAATCTATTTGATCCACGATTACCTCAATGGGCAAATCATGGATTTTCTGCACGCCGAGGGTATTTTGTGCTGTTATCGCAGTAATTGCACAGGTGCCGTGCACGCCTAATGCGGCAAAGGTCTTCAAGTCTGCTTGGATCCCAGCACCACCCCCGCTATCAGAGCCTGCTATGCTAATTATGCACCTCATGTAAAACATTAGAGAATAGGGCTTATTACTTAAAGAATGTCTTGTTATATTATATAGAAAAGATACGGGAAAGGATGTGATAACATATCCTACAAGTTAATAATCCTCGATATGGACGGAACACTCCTTTACGATAGGACCATCTATGCTTTAGCAGCAGAGCTGGATTTTGAAGGAAACCTGTGCAAGATCATCAAATCAAATTTGCAGAATTTTGAAAAGACCATTGAGATTGCCAAGCTTCTCAGAGGACTATCTGTTAAACGTTTCTTAGATGTATTCGATAAAATTCCTTTTAGGGCAGGTGCCCAAAAAGTTATCACTGCTGCTAAGGAAGCGGGCATGATGACGGTTATAGCTACAGATAGTTACCAACTGGCTTCGAATCGGTTGGCAAAAAGACTTGGAGTTGATAGGGCTTTCGCAAACGAGTTGGAGGTCAGGGAAGGAGAGATCACAGGCAGAATCAGGCTGAACAATGATATATTAGAGCCACATATGGATGGTTGTAAGGTCCATTCCGTCTGCAAGAGAGATATTTTGCATAAACTATGTGATGAACTGGGCATAACTCCTGCTGAAACTGTGGCAGTTGGTGACTCCTCTAATGATAAATGCATGATAGAGGATGCTGGTTTGGGAGTTACCTTTGAGTCATCGACAGAGATAAATGAATTTGCAGATCTAATATTGAATGATGATCTGAGCAAAATTTTGGATTATATTCTATGAGGGATTAGATGTACGATTTCGATTATACTGATTTTGAATTGTCAGACCTGCTTCTTAAGAAAGGGGATGCTAAGATATCTGTGATCCTACCGTCCTTCAGAGAGAAGAAAACCATCGGTAAGATTATAGTTAAGGTAGGGGAACTGGTCAACGAAAGGCTCGTCGACGAGATTTTAGTGGTGGAAGGCTCAACTCTCGATGGAGAGATTGAATATGAGACCATCAGAGTAGCTTCTGAAGCAGCCTTTGATTCGCTTGAAGATTTTTATAAGTTCAAGGTCATTCATCAAAGCCTACCAGAAATATGTGAAATATTGGGGACCAATGTGACCCGTGGGAAGGGAGACGCACTCTATAAGGGGGCTGCATGCTCCCAGGGAGACATTCTGGTTTTCCTTGACACTGACATTATAAACATAGAGGAGCGCTTTGCTATGGGCTTAATAGGACCTATTCTCTCCTTCAAGGAGATTCTTCTTTCAAAGGCTTATTATCATCGCCCTAAGTTCCAGATGAGAGGCAAGACGATATTCGGTGGGCGAGTGACAAGACTCTTCATGCTACCTATCCTGAAAATTTTGTGTCGAATGTATAATGTCTTTGATGGACTGCAGGACTTCAAGTATCCGCTTAGCGGCGAAATTGCGGTGACAAGAAATGTTTTTGAGTCCCTATCGATTCCATACCATTATGGTGTGGATATAGCGATTTTGATAGAGACATATAAAAAATTTGGTTACGAAACCCTCTCTCAGGTTGACCTGCGCGATCATATCCACATTCATCGATCAGATAAAGCCCTTACAGAGATGGTTGAAAAAATTACTAAGGAGTTGTTCTGGATCGTGCGCGAGAACACCAATCTTGATTTTGGGGAGGAAATGAGGAGAAGAAGCATAATCGATCTATATAGATCTCGTGCCTTTGGGGGGGTTAAGACACCAGGCGATTTCAAGCGTATTGAGGCTTATAGGAGAAGTCTTGCTAGGGGTCTAAAAGATATGCACAATTTTGAGGTGAAGTTACATCCGCCCCTTCGAGGAATGCTAAAATATGGAAACAGCAGGCAAATGCTTCGTAGTTGTGCATCCGATTTCACTCATGGGATTGCTAGCGAGCTCTAGAAATATAGGATTGCACGCAGGTCGTTGAGATTAGTTCCCGTTTTTCCTGTCATTATAAGGTCACCCATTTTATTGAAGAAGTTATATGAATCATTGTTTTCTAGGAACACTTTTGGATCTAAGCCTAATTCTCCTGCTTGCTTTAGAGAGTTACCATCAGCTACTGCTCCTGCTGCATTTGTGAATCCATCGATTCCGTCAGAATCCACCGCAGCAATTACGATTCCCTCCTCGGCAATCTCATTCACACAGGTCAGAACAAATTCTTGGTTTGGTCCTCCCTTGCCTGAGCCTTTGACTTGGACAGTTAACTCGCCACCGCTGATCAGGCATGATGGACGCTTTACCCTTTTGATGGCTCTCACCTGTCTGGGGGCTTCTGTTCTACACTCTCCTGTAATAGCATCCATGATCACGGCGGAGTAGCCTAACTTCTGCGCTTTTTCTTTTGCGGCAGATAACATGGTCTTGCTAGTTAGGATTATCTCATTATGGGTCCTCTCGAAGATCGAATCCTTTGGCTTCGGCGTCTCAGCCAGATTGCCTGCACAACCCTCCTCTAAAACTCTCATGACATCCTTTGGCAATCTTGACCAGAGATCATATTTTCGCAGCGTATCAACTGCATCTGCGTAGGTTGACTCATCTGGCACGGTTGGACCCGATGCGATGACATCTGTTCTATCACCCACAACATCGGATATGATCAGACTTATCAATCTTGCTGGGTGGGTTCTGGCTGCTAACTGGCCGCCTTTGATCTGAGATAAGTGTTTTCGCACCGCATTGATCTCATCGATTTCTGCTCCTGACCTGATAAGAAGCTCATTCGTCTTTGCCAATGATCTGATGGACACTCCTTGTTTTGGTAGTGTTAACAGGGCAGACCCTCCACCCGATATCAGGCATATGATGAGATCGTCGGACTTTGCCATGTCGATCACATCTAATAAACATTTCGTCGCAAAGACGTTCTTTTCGGATGGTATAGGATGGTCTCCAATTAGAATCTTTATCCTTTTCGTTTCTTGAGGAGATGTGGTGATGACAACTCCACCACATATAATGTCTCCCAGAATATTCTCCAGCTCAACAGCCATCAATCCAGATGCCTTCCCAAACCCTACTACAAAAATTCTATCAGCGCTTAGATCAAGACGTTCAACTGCTCGCTGAAGAACCCTTCTGGGATGAGTAGCTCCTAAGGCATGCTCTAAAATTTCAAGGATGTCGAATCGGGCTTTTTTAAACTCGTTAGTAGCGTTTGACACCAGTTCTATCTTGTTCTGGATCATATCAATAGATTTCTTTTAGATATGGTATCAGCCTTTCGAACGTCTCTGCCTGATTCTTGATTATTTTCTCAGCTTCTTCTGTATTCATATCCTGTGTTTCCTGAACGAAATGTGCATATCTGCACAGCCATAGATTGTGTAATGCATCGAGAATTAAAACCTTCTTTTTTTCAGTCCCCGATCGCTTGTATTCGGCTGCAGTGTGGTATACAATTTTCGTCCATGTCTCTGGATCGAACCTATTCTGTTGCGTGCATGCACACACTTTTTTGAAAACATCCTTGGGCAATATTTGCTCTAATAATTCACTATGGGTTTTAAATCCTTCTTTGAAATGTAAAATCAGCTTCATTGGGTCTACTTTCACTGGAACTGGTTTCTGTCCGTATTGGTGGGTGTTTTTCCTTTTCTGTATTTTCACCTTCTGCGAAACATTCTTCCATTTCTCCTCATAGTATTCCATCAGTTCAAACTGAGTTCTTACAACCTGTTGAAACATTGCACTTAGATGATTGTGCGTGTTGATGTATCCCATAACTGACGAATGTATTTTCAACCCCAAGATCGACTCTCGGATATTCATTCGCTCTGCTGCAGCGACAGTAGTTATGCATATGTCAACGCCAAAATGGTTGGGGAAGATCGGATGTTTAAGTAGCCTTTCAGCTAACCTGCGAGAAATAGCAAAATCGCCGCCGATGGGTTGTCTAATATTCGCCCCGAACACGGAGCTGATAAGGGGGTAAGTGATATGGTTCGTGATTACGCCATCATACTTATCTCTGATGTAAAATGGAACGACGAGGTCTGCCCCAAACAATATCGGTTCAGCCAAGTGAGCCACCCAAAAAGGTGAAATGCTTAGCAAGTCACCATCCACCAATAGGATACATTTAGCATCAGTTGCCATGGCAATCTCAAGTGTTGTACGAACCGCACTACCTTTTCCAGCTCCGCCTACATCATCTGTTACAATCTTTTCGATTGCTGGCGGTAGCGAGAACATCTCTGCTAATTCTTTCGTTTTATCACTCGAAAATCCATTGGAAACTACTACTAAGCTATCGACTCCTTCAAAATATTTTTGGAGCCCCATTCCGACTACGTTCAGTGTATGGACGACGGTCGATTCAACGTCCTTCATAGGAATGCCGACAACGATGTCCACTTGTCCTATATTATCAATTTTATCTTGTAAAACAGGTGTTAGAACCATCCCATCTCCATTTATCAACAACTTTAGTAAAACAAGTGTTACATAACCTTTGCGGTTGATTGGTAAGGCGTAATCATCCGATATCTCAAATTTATTAAATTATTACTAATACGATTACTATCAAATTTAATTATCTAGCATATTTCATAGCTTTCATCTAGTCTGCAAGCATCAAATAAACTCTTTGTAATATTTCTTAAATATCAACCTATGTTAATACTAGTGTTTTTAAAATAAATATGAGAGATTTTAAATATCTATAAGAGTCCTGATTGCTCTCTCACTTGTTGACGTAGAGGAGCATATCAGTTTTTAATGTATTACAAGATATATCGATCTTATTTTTCTTTTAAATATACATTATCAAAACATCGTCAGCCAAAAAGTAGAAACCTATAAATTAGCACAATCCTCTTATTCTTGGGGAATATAAATGGGTGAACTCTCTAATACAAGGGTATTGATGAATGGCAGATTCGTTGATTGGGATGATGCCAATGTTCATGTAACCACTCACGCGTTGCTATATGGCACTGGCGTTTTTGAGGGTATACGCGGCTATTACAATGAGAAAAGTAAGCAGATGTACATTGTGAGACTGGACGATCATGTGAAACGTTTGCTTGAGAACATGCGATTACTTCGCCTAAGTCTCAGCATTACTGCTGATGAACTGGGGGAAAATATAATGGAACTCATTCGTATGAATGACTTCAGAGAAGATGTGTACATTCGCCCAGCCATTTATTTTGGTGCTGGGTCAGTCGGATTGAACCCTTCTGGACATGACACAGATTATTTCGTTTTTGCGATGCCATTTGGAAAGTATCTGGATACGGAAAAGGGAATATCTGCTTGCGTCAGCTCATGGCGTCGAATAACGGATTGCATGCTGCCTCCAAGGGGTAAGATAATAGGCGCCTATGTGAACAGCGTTCTCGCCAAGCAGGAAGCGGTTGCCGGTGGCTATGATGAAGCGATTTTGTTAACGAAGGACGACTTCGTGTGCGAAGGTAGTGGTGAGAACATCTTTCTTGTTCGAAACGGGAAGTTGATCACCCCCCCGGTCTATTCAGACATATTGGAGGGCATAACAAGGGCATCTATCATCGAAATGGCAGGAGATCTAAATTACGAGGTTATAGAGCGCCAGATAACAAGGACTGAGCTTTGTATTGCTGATGAAGTCTTTTTATGCGGCACGGGAGCTGAAGTAACGCCCGTCACAAGCATTAATGGGCGGCTGATAAACGACGGAAAAATAGGCCCCATCACGAAAGATCTGAAGGACAAGTACTTTGAGATAGTTAGGGGTAAAGAAAACAGGTATTCTGGCTGGTTAATGCCTATATACTGAGAAAACGATGGTGAGTTTTGGTCCAGAAAATATTCTGGACTATTATGTCTTCTTTCAGTCTTCCAAAACATTATTTTTATATTATATTGGCATACCTAGGTAGTTTTCAAGAATATTTGCGAAAAAATGTGTAGAAATTCAATTGAAATGGTGAAATATGGCGTTCTATACAGGTGGTCTATCTCAAAATAAACTTCTATCTAAAAGGTCTAAATGTGACTATACTCTATTTGTATTTGAAGTGTTGAGATAAAAAAGCTTCATACTTCAATAAACGTAAAAATCGGATTTTATAGAAATAACCCCCTAAGTACGTATCAAACTTTTGAGCTTTGCCTCTTAACGTGAACTCGCCCACTCGTAATCTGGAGCGATACTCCAATGCTTCGCAAATACTGGCTGGCTTTACCTCTTCCATGGATTATCAATTCAGCTAGGTCATCCACTTCATCGATATCGCAACTCGCACAGAAAGACTCATACACTCTTGTCAGCAGCCCCATATCTTTGGCGATTTGCAGATGATTTAAAAAGCTAGCTCCCTGATAATCTACACGAAAAGTAGAGGGGTCTCTTAAAAATAAGATGTTGGTGCCCCCTCCCCTGCCAGGTGAAATGACCACATCTTCATTTGAACTTGTGATATCTAGAATATGCTCAATACCTATCAGTGGCAGATCCGGCATTATGATAAGCATCGGCTCAGTTGAATTAGCAATTATTTTGTTCAATACGGCATTTAGCCCCTCATCGCTTACAATGGATATATCCTCCAATCCTGTCTTTGATAGGGTGGAAACCACATCCTCTAGCATATACTCAGCCAATTCTTCCCTTTCGGAGGGGCTCAACAAAGGAGATAGCCTCGACTTTCCACCTTTTTTCTTATAAGGAACTATTATTTTCATGATCGTAAAAGTCTTGTATTTCTATTACTTATAGGTGAATATATATGTCAATTCACATCCCGCCTTATGTTACCTTCTCTCAAAACGTTTTCGTTCCGGTCACGAACATTTGTAGAAATAGGTGCGGTTATTGTGGACTTCGACGTGACTTCAATCACCCAGAAGCGAATTTGATGATGCCAGATCATGTTGAGATTTTGTTGAAAAAAGGTTTCAGCAGTAATTGTACCGAGGCATTGTTCACATTCGGAGAGCCCGATAACGTTTCAGAATTTAGGGAAATATTACAGAATATCGGTTATTCAAGCTTCATTAAGTACGTGATGGACTTATGCCAGATGGCAATAGACAATGGTCTTCTGCCCCACACGAATGCCGGAGTTCTTTCTTATGCTGATATGAGTGGGTTGAAGCCTTTAAATGCAAGCATGGGACTAATGCTCGAGACAACTGGCGAAGTGGATGCACATAAGGGAAGTCCGGGAAAGGACCCTTGCATAAGGCTGGAGACGATCGAGAATGCAGGGAAGCTGAAAATTCCATTCACTTCTGGTATCCTGGTTGGAATCGATGAAACATGGGACGATAGAATTGAATCACTATTGGCGATAAGAAGACTTCATGAACGCTATGGTCATATCCAAGAAGTGATCGTTCAGAATTTTGTCCCCCAAAAAAATACCTTAATGTCCGGTCTCAGACCCCCCCCATTAGAAGAGATGCAAAAAGTGGTTGCAATCGCAAGGGCTATATTGCCTCAAGAAATTGCCATACAAGTGCCGTCAAATCTCGTATCCATAGGATCATTGGTGGCGTGTGGTGCATCCGATCTGGGGGGAATCTCACCGGTAACAATCGACCATATAAATCCTGAGGCGAGATGGCCTTCTTTAGATGAAATACGTTCTATGATCGGAGATATAGAATTGAGAGAAAGAATGCCGATATATCCTCATTTTGTCCAAGAGGGCTGGTATAGCTCTCCCATAGAGGAATTGGTGAAAAGATATTCAGATGAAAATGGATTTAGAGCAAACTAACTACGGAGTAACTACCAATGATCGATGAAATTCTAGAACGTGTGCTAGAAGGCAATACTACGAAAGTTGATGCATTATACCTAGCATCTCTTCCGTCCCAAGAGCTCCTCCATCTTGCCGACCAGTTAAGGCGAGAGGAAGTAGGCGACACGGTTACATATGTTATCAACAGGAACATCAACTTCACGAATTCCTGTATAGGAAATTGCTCCTTTTGTGCTTTCAAAAGTGAGACAGGATATATACTAAGCGAAGAACAAATTCTGCAGAAAGTTCAAGAAGCCGTCGAAATTGGAGCAACGGAAATCTGTATTCAAGGGGGACTACTTGGAGGTATGATGCTAGAAGATTATTGCGGGATGCTGAATAGCATAAAGTCCCACTTTGAGGTGCACATACATGCATTCTCTCCCATGGAGATATTTCATGCAGCCAGAAATTCTAATGTGGACATCAAGTACGCACTCAAAGCTCTAAAAAATAGTGGGTTGAACTCGATGCCTGGAACTGCTGCTGAGATTCTTGATGACTCCATCAGGAGAAAAATTTGTCCGAGTAAAATCTCAGCAGAACAATGGATAAATATCATCACTACTGCACATAGTCTGGGAATACCAACCACTGCGACCATACTTTACGGGCATGTAGAATCTTTTGATGATAGAATCGACCACATTCTCTTGATAAGGGACGTTCAACAGAAAACCAAAGGGTTTACTGAGTTCATACCGCTCCCCTTTATGTCGAATAACAATCCTCTAGGCAAGGTTACGCATCGATCGAAAGGCATTGACGACATCAAGGTACATGCCATATCAAGGATCTTACTGCACAAAAGCATAAAAAACATCCAATCTTCATGGGTGAAGTTGGGGGTAAAATCGGCGCAAACTATGCTTCTTTACGGAGTAAACGACCTCGGAGGAACGCTCATGGAAGAAAAAATAACAAAATCAGCCGGTGGAACTGCTGGGGAATATCTATCCCCCAAGGAGTTAGAGAACATAATCACCGATGTTGGGCGTATTCCTCGGAGGCGTAATACGTTATATGAGTTAATCTAGCACATCTATAAAATAAAATAAGAAAATAAAATAACGATAATCTAATCTAATAACAAGGATCATAAGATATCCAGAGGAATTGAATTGGAAGCCGATGTTACCATAATTCTTAAAAAAGGAGTTGCGGATCCAGAGGGCTCGAACGTCAAGAAATCTCTGAACTTGCTTGGATTTGATGACGTGAGAAACGTGCGAACGATGAAAACATTTAGGATAGATATCGCTACAGAGGACCGGGAGAAAGCGAAAAAGGACATCGATGACATGTGTAAGAAACTTCTTGCAAACCCCGTAATTCAGACCTATCGGATAGAAATAAGGTGATCTCTTGCTCTATGAGGTTGATTTGATAGGCGCAGATGACAAACAGCTAGTGAAGATCAGTGAGGAAGCCCAATTGGGTCTCAGCCTGTCTGAGATGCGTAGGATAAAAAAACATTTTCTCGAAAAAAAGAGGAATCCAACAGATATCGAGCTTCAATCCCTTGGTCAGGCATGGTCCGAGCACTGTTGCTATAAGTGCTCTACACCCATCCTGAAAAAATTCGTCTTTGGTATAGATGCGCCCCAAAACATTCTAGTGATAAAAGAAGATGCAGGCGTTGTAGATTTTGATGAAGACCATGCTTACGTGGTAGCTCTGGAATCTCACAACCACCCATCTGCAATAGAGCCCTATGGGGGGGCTGCAACTGGCATTGGAGGAATCATTCGTGACATCGTCTGTATGGGCGCTCAGCCAGTAGCTCTAATTGATCCGTTGTTCTTTGGGCCTCTGGACAGTTCACAAGTCCCGAGGGGTGTTAAGCATCCGAGATATCTATTCTCTGGCGTTGTTGCAGGAATAAGCGATTACGGAAACAGAGTAGGTATTCCCACAGTGGCCGGCATGGTTTATTTCGATGAAGGATATATCGGGAATTGCGTAGTAAATGTTGGCTGTATTGGGGTTGTGAAGAAAAAGCACATTATAAGGAGCAGGGTGAAGAAACCCGGGGACTTGCTAGTCCTGGTTGGTGGCAAGACAGGGAGGGACGGCATCCATGGTGTCACGTTTGCATCTGCTGAGTTGAACGAATCCTCTGAAGAACTGAGAGGTGCTGTCCAGCTTGGTGATCCCATAACAAAGGAGCCATTAATCCATGCTTGCTTGGACGTATCCAATAAAGGATTACTAGAAGGAATGAAGGACCTAGGCGGCGGAGGACTTTCATGTGTGGTGGGAGAAATGGCTTTGGCAGGGGGCTATGGGGCAGAGGTCGAATTGGACATGGTGCCTTTGAAAGATGTTGGGATGGCCCCATGGGAGATATGGGTGT
>JBHPDI010000029.1:0-13061 GCA_042577985.1 Halobacteriota archaeon
GTATTGAAGAGGGGGCAGTGGAGCCAACCCAGACCATTACCCCAAGAGTGGAAGCTACTCCAACACCAACACCAACACCAACACCTACACCTACACCTACACCAAAGCCAACTCCAATACCAACACCAGCTCCAACTGCAACTCCTATACCAACTCCGACAAAACCTCAAGAAGTATCTCAGCCGGAGCCAACTGAGGAGTGGAAACCTGATGGTTTAGTTGGAGAAAATGAGTATGCTAAAACCATGATCCTATATGGGTCAAAGACTCAGGGCTATTCGGGTGGAACTCTCGAAATCTCCTGGAAGAATGATGAAGATTCGATCTACATGGCCCTGAAGGGAGATACCAGTGGATGGGTCTCCATTGGCTTTGAGCCCACTGAGTGGATGAAGGACGCAGATGTAATTATGGGGGCAGTTGATGGTTATAATGTCACTGTCCTTGATAAATACTCGACAGGTGACTACGGGCCCCACGTTCCGGATGAAGAGCTGGGCGGGACCGATAATATCCTTGATTATGGTGGAAGGGAAGAAAGTGGTTACACTATCATTGAGTTCAAGAGAAAGATGGATACGGGCGACCAGTATGACAAAGCCTTCAAAGTCGGCCAGAGAGTGTCTATTATCTGGAGTATGGCAGAAGAGGATTCCATCAAGGTCATGCATAATGTGGCGCGCGGAGAGGGGATTTTAGAGCTGGAATCCGAAGCTGTGCAGCCGCTCCGTGGGCAGGCAGTGCAGGTTCAAGCGCCTCTTACCACCACCGAAATTGAGGGCATACTCTTAATTATAGAAGAAGAGAAGATGGCAAGGGACTTATACCTCGATCTTTACGATAAAGAGAAACTACCAATCTTTCTGAAAATAGCCAACTCGGAGCAGAACCATATGGATTCAATGAAGATCCTGATAGATAGGTACGGTCTACAAGATCCTATCCAGGAAGAGCGCGGATTGTTCACAGATCAAACTATTCGGGCACTTTATGAAGAACAGACCAAGATCGGAAAAGGATCTCTGGAAGACGCCCTAGGTGCCGGGGCCACTGTAGAGGAGATCAGTATCCTGCATCTGGAGGAACTGATAGACAATACGGATAAGGAGGACATGATAGTAGCCTGTGAAGGATTACTGACAGGCTCGAAAAAGCATCTGAGATCCTTTGTAAGTTCTATGGGTACGCAGGGTTACAAATACACACCTCATTTCCTGAGCCAGGAAGAATACGACCAGATAATAAGTGGATCACCTATACCAATACCAGCACCAATGCCAACACAATCCCCCAACACCACCAGCAGTATAGTCGACCTGACCCCAACAACTCAAAAATTTACAGAAACTAAGATGTGTCCAAATTGTGGTAGCGACTTGTACCTCATACCCATCGGTGAGGAACTTTGGTGGTCCTGTGAAAATATGATATGCGGATATATGGAGAAAGTAACCGAAGAAGAAATTTTGAGAAAGTATGGCTATAGCACCTAAACCAGAACAAAGGCAAGGATGACAGGCTCGCAAAAGCATCTGAGATCCTTTGTAAGTTCTATGGGTACGCATGATTACGAATACACACCTCACTTCCTGAGCCCTAAAGAATACGACCAGATAATAAGTGGCTCTTGATGCAGGCTTTCTATCCCCTATGGATATTGCAGCAATGGAGCGGGCAATTGAAATTTCAGAGAATCTTGAATCTGCTTTAGAACAGTTCAGTAGTATCATCGAGGATTTAGAGAATACGTGATATTTTTGAATTGTAAAGTGGGATAGGTAAGAAGCTCTACCCAATCCTAACTCTTAGAATATCTCCTTTCATATTTGCCTTCTCTGGAGTTTCTCTTAATAGGAAGTTAGTTTGGTATCTGGACACCCTAAGAAATGCCTTATATCGCCTCCTAAGAGATCATTTTTCCTAGATTTTTCCTATAGGTACTTGATCAAAGGGGACGTGTAGGGAAATTATTTGGTGAAAATAATTTTTATAGAGAAGTATTAGCATAGGGAGTTAAGGAAAATTCTAAAATTTAAAAATTTAAATGAAGAAGGAATGATTTGGACTTAATTTATCCAAATATCATTCCCATACCTGTTGCGGCTGAATCCTCTTCGGTCTTGATTTTTTTTATTATATTTTTAGCCTCTTTTCCAGAGAGCTTCTTGATCGGAAGATCGTCAAATAATTCATCGATTTCTTTGAGTTTCTCAGGGAGTGCAGATAAGTACAAAAAGTATCCTTTACGATCTGATTCCAGTAACTTACATTCTCGAACTATGTAGCCGGTTCTCTTGATTATGTCGTCCCCCAATATAATGTCAGCTTCCTTCTTCACATCATAATCGTAGAAATATAAAGTCTCCAAATGCTTCCCTCCATTTCCAACCACATATAACTTACTTAGTATAAACCTATGGTATCTAAAGTTTAACTTTTCAGTTTAAATCTGTTATTAACGATTTAAAGGTCAAAGAAAGAACGTCTAATGGACCTCTATATCTGGATTTGCCTCGACCAGATATTACAAGTGCCCTCATGGGATACCATGCAAGGTCCCAGCGGATGTTCCGGCTTACACGATTTCAAGAACATTGGACAGGAAGGGGGATTTATCTTTCCGAGTATAACCAAATGACAGCTACAGCCCGGTGCTATATCTTTTGTTGGTCCCGTTTCAATATTATATTTAAGACGCACATCATAATCAAAAAATACATCCTTCAATTTGTATGCGGAAGAGGGGATGCTTCCAATTCCCCGCCAGCCCCCATCAACAACATCGAAAACCTCTTTGAGAAGTGTCTGGGCTTTAACGTTACCCTCTTTTGTTACTGAGCGGGCGTATTCATTATCAAGCCTTGCGCCATCTTTCATCTGTTTAAGCAGCATGAGGATCGCCATTAAAACGTCTATTGGTTCAAATCCGGCTATTACGGTCGGCATTTTATAGGTCTCGGGAAATACGCTGAATGCATCAGCTCCGATAATAGTGGCAACATGACCCGGACAAATGAAGCCATCTATTTGAATGTCATCGGTTCCCAAGAGCAACTTCATCGCCGGCGGAATCAATCTATGGGAAGTGAGAAAACTTAGGTTTTCGGGAGGTTTTCTCAAAACCTCAGCGGCAACCGTTGGAGCGGTTGTCTCAAAGCCTATCGCAAAAAAGACAAAATTCTTCTCAGGCTCCCTCATCGCCATCTTCACAGACTCGGTAACACTGTAAACGATACGTACATCTCCACCAGTTGCTTTCGCATCCGAAAGAGACATCTTAGTTCCCGGAACTCGCATCATATCACCAAAGGTCATCAACGTCAAATCATGCTGTGCAAGCCAAATCGCCTCATCTACCTCCCCTGCAGGAACTATGCAAACAGGACATCCTGGACCAGCTATTACCTCTATACTGGGGGGTAGAAGCGCACGTAAACCGAAACGAGTAATAGCAAACTCATGAGTTCCGCAGATATGACAAAATCTTACATGATCCTCTGGTACTAAATCCTCAATTTTTCTGATTATTAGCTGGGTCAACGCTTTATCTTGAAACACAGAAAGTAAGATAACATAAGAACAATTATAATTATTGCCTCCACCAATCAGGAGTAGTAACATGGCCCAAATTAATCAAAATGACTTAATCAACAATGAAAAAAGCGTTCTGTTGGCATTGAGCAAAGTTAAATCTACCAGTCCAGAAAAACTTGCATCTCTAGCAGAACTTAACATCGAGACTGCGATAAAAGCGTCTTTCCTACTTGAACAGAAAGGACTTTCAGATATTCTTGAAAAATCAACCGAAACATACTCACTCACTCCTGAAGGAGTTCTTTACGCAGAAAAAGGATTTCCAGAAAGTCGTATCATCGAGTTTATGAATGGCAAAGAGACTTTTTTATCCGAACTCGAAGAGGTTTTCTCCAACCAAGAGACCAACATCGCGCTCGGTTGGCTAAGAAAAAAAAAGTGGGCATCAATCAAAAAGCGTAAAGGCGATGTAACCATCACACCTTTGAAAACCACAAAGGATCCTCAGAAAGATATACTGAATCTGTTGAATGAGGGAGATGCTGATATTAAAGAATTTGACCCTGAGACAATCAATTCTCTTCTCAGTAGAAATCTGATCGTTGCAAAGGAGAACATCATTCGGACCATAAAAATCACAGATGAAGGGCGTAAATTGGTGACAAGAGGCATTGAGATAATTGATGAGATCGCGCAGTTGACACCAGATATGATTCGATCGGGCAAATGGAAAGAGAAGCGTCTGCGGGCATACGACGTCAATGTACCCGTCCGCAAGGTTTTTGGAGCCAAGAAGCACCCCTATCGAAGACTGCTCGATCAAATGCGCAAGATATTCTTGGAAATGGGCTTTGAGGAGATAAGAGGAGGCATAGTGCAGACCTCATTCTGGAATTTTGACGCATTGTTCCAGCCACAGGATCATCCTGCCAGGGAAATGCAGGATACCTTCTACCTTAATTCCACGGGAGATGTACCAATGGAATTTGCACAAAACGTGAAGGCCATGCATGAGCAAGGTGGCAACATTGGTTCGACAGGATGGGGTGGCAAGTGGAGTCTTGAGTTGGCAAGGACAGAGGTACTCAGGACACACACTACAGCACTAACTATCAAGCATCTTGCCGATAACCCTGATCCTCCTCTGAAGGCGTTCTGCATAGGTCGTACCTATAGGAGAGAATCAATCGACGCAACACATTTGCCAGAGTTCGTGCAGCTAGAAGGGGTTGTAATGGATGAAGGTGTCTCCTTTAAGAATTTGCTGGGGTGCTTAGCTGAGTTCTATAGGCGTATGGGATTCGAAACTGTACGCTTTAGACCTGGGTACTTCCCTTATACTGAGCCCTCTGTAGAGCCAGAAGTGTACGTAGAGGGTTTGGGTTGGATCGAGCTGGGCGGGGCAGGAATCTTCCGTCGTGAGGTCACAGCACCACTTGGGATAAGACATCCCGTATTGGCCTGGGGTCTCGGCGTTGGTAGGTTGGCAATGCTACGTCTTGGACTAAAAGACCTGAGAGACCTTTATAGATCTGACATGGAATGGCTTTGGAGGTGCCCGATATGCCAATGGTGACACTGCGCTATGATGACCTGGAGAAATTGATCGGTGCAGACAAGGACACCATTCTCGATAGAATGCCTATGATCGGTGCGGATATTGAAAGAATCGGTGAAGAACATATAGATGTAGAGTTCTTCCCAGACCGTCCAGATCTTTTCAGTGTAGAGGGTGTAGCGAGAGCTATGCGCGGTTTTTTGGAAATAGAAACTGGGTTGCCCAGATATAATGTGAAGAACTCAAACGTCTCAATCACGATCGATGAATCCATTAAATCCATAAGACCGCATCTCGCCTGTGCAGTTGTTCGCGGATTGCATCTGGACGATGGCAGCATTGAGCCGTTGATGAGCCTACAAGAAAATCTGCACTGGGGTGTTGGGCGCGATCGAAAGAAGGTTTCCATTGGAGTTCATGACCTTTCAAAGATAAAATCTCCGTTTGTATACAAGGCAGCCGATCCTAAAATCGAATTCGTCCCACTTGATTTTGACTGCCCCTTTACCATGCACGAGATACTTGAGAAACATCCGAAAGGCATCAAGTTCGCGCATATCCTTGACGGGATGAAACGCTATCCCTTGATAGTCGATGCTGCTGACAATGTACTATCTTTCCCACCGATCATCAATTCCGCATTGACGATGGTTACCGATACGACGAAAGATCTGTTCATCGAAGTAACAGGAATGGATGCATCTGTAGCCATAGCACTGAACATCGTGGTAACCGCACTTGCAGAAAGGGGCGGTAGGATTGAATCAGTCAAGATAGTTTCAAACGGGTCAGCGAAAAAGATGCCCAATCTATCTCCAACTACCAGGTCGCTCCAAGTTGAGGAGGTGAACTCCCTTCTCGGTTTGAATTTGAATGCAGAAGAGATCGCAAGAAATCTTGAGAAAATGCGGTTTGGTGCAACCATAGATGAAAATGAACTCAAAGTAGAGGTGCCTGCTTATAGGGCAGATATATTGCATGACTGGGATCTGATCGAGGATGTTGCCATCGGATACGGATATGATAGATTCAAACCAGTATTCCCCGAGACGGCTACGATAGGCAAAACCCATTACATAGAGGATAAATTTGAATTGCTAACTGATGCCATGGTTGGTCTCGGATTTTCAGAGGTTATGACTTTCACGCTCACCAACGAAAAAGTGCATTTCGACAACATGAGGCGTATAAGAACGCAGGTAACAAATGTCAAGCATCCAATCAGCATTGACCAAACCATGGTCAGATCATCCATTCTCCCAAGCCTGATAGAAATTTTGTCTTTTAACAAACACCATGATCTTCCGCAAAAGATATTCGAAGTTGGAGATGTCCTCCTAGATGGAAAAAATGCACAGCTTCTAGCATGTGTTTCCATACATTCCAAAGCTAACTTTGCTGAGATAAAATCTATTGCCGAATCGGTAATGAGAGAGCTCAGAACAGAATTTACCATAGAAGAGGCAGATGATCATGCATTTTTAGAAGGGCGAAGAGCCCACATCATAGTGAATGGTAGGCGCATGGGAACGTTCGGCGAGATACACCCAGACGTGATTTTGAGTTTTGGATTGGATCAACCTGTTGTGGCCTTTGAGTTGGACATCAGCTAGGTTTTCCTATTGGAATAAGGTACAAGGGCTCGTTTTCCTCGCCAACGTCGACGATTCTACGGACTTCATCATCAAGGAACGCAGCTACTACGGTGCATGCCAACCCCAGAGATTCTGCCTGAAGGTAAATGTTCTCGCCAACATGACCTGCCTCCATGTGTACGTATCTTTCGCCTCTTGTACCATACTTAGAGGTTGTCCTTTCATAGATCGCACAGATGACCAGTATTATGGGCGCATCTTTGATCCATGTCTGGTTCAAAGTTGATGCAGAGGCTAACTCGAGTCGTAGGTCACCCACCCTGTGTAGCTCCAGAGCGCATCCTTCGGCATCGTAGTGATATATACCCTCATTCAGTCCCTCAACTTCCCCCACAACTATGAATATCTCCAGTGGATAGAGGGCACCAGCGCTAGGTGAAGTCCTAAACCCCCTTTGGTCGGTGATGCCCTGGGCTGCCCATAACAGTTGAGATAACTGATTTAGCCCAATAGATTGGGATTTGAATCGACGAATGGATCGCCTGCTAGCAATAGCCCTTTCCACCGAGATGTTCCCATCTTTACTCGGTTTCGGCAACAGGATCTTAGAGTTTCCTTCCATGAATTTGTAGACTCCTATAGCAAGCGATGTTGTGCCCATGAAGCCCAGAATCTTGAGGATGGCTCTTCTTGTCCATTTCAACGCCATCATCCCTATATTGATTGCCTTAGAATAAAAAATGTCTTAAATAAGGAATTCGAGACAAAAGCACTCATTATAATTAATACACATTAAGCATTAGAGTGATTCATGCGAACGATCGATTGGGATGATGAGGATAATAGCGTCGTGCTGATAGACCAGACAAAATTACCCAAGGAGTTCACTGTGCTTGAATTTAAGGATGTGGGTGCTATAGCCGAGGCGATAAAAGAACTAAAAGTTCGGGGTGCGCCTGCACTGGGTGTTGCTGGTGGACTTGGAATCGCACTGGCTGCGCAGACCAGCAATGCCAAAGGTCCGAAGGATTTGATACAAGACCTCGAGAGGGCGGCAAAAATTTTGAGAGATACCCGACCAACTGCTATTAACCTGTTCTGGGGCATCGATCGCGTTCTAAATAAAGCGAAAACTGGTCGTTCCGTCACACAAATAAAGAAAATCGCGCTGGAGGAAGCCAAGAAAATGGCAGATGAGGATGCGCAGAAATGCAGAGATATCGGCAATCACGGTGCATCATTGCTAAAGGACGGTGATGTCGTTTTGACGCATTGTAATGCTGGCAGGATGGCTTGCGTTGACTGGGGCACAGCCCTTGGAGTTGTAAGGTCTGCCATAAAAGATAGCAAAAGAATAAAGGTCATCGCATGTGAAACTCGTCCACTAAACCAAGGCTCCAGGATAACGACATGGGAACTCCTCCAAGACGGCATTCCTGTTACGCTTATCACCGACAGCATGATTGGGCATGTGATAAAATCCGGAGAGGTCGATAATGTGATCGTCGGCGCAGATAGAATTGTCAAGGACGCTGTCTTCAACAAAATTGGCACTTATACTCTTTCCGTCGTTGCAAAAAAGCATGGATTGCCCTTCTATGTTGCCGCTCCTTCATCGACCTTTGACTTTGATAAACGTGCATCTGATATCGAAATCGAGGAGCGTGACCCCTCGGAGCTTAAATACTTTGGAAAAGAGCAGATCGCCCCTCTGGAAGTGACAGCATATAATCCGGCATTCGATGCCACGCCGATGGAGAATGTTAGCGCCATAATCACCGAATATGGAGTATTATACCCGCCTTTCGAGTTTGAGGAGATATTGGAGTGCTGGCAGAAGATAGAAGGATAGTTTCAATTAATATTTAATTTAGTAGATGCGATAAAATGAAAACATGCGCATATAAATTCCGCAATGGAGAGAAATGTAGAGAAGAGACTTGGCAGAACTCTGAGTTTTGCATAATCCATATCGAACTCCCAGAAGACGAAGAAAGTGGGGAATTTAAGAGAATAAACGAGCTGAAAGATAAGAAAGTTGAAGAAAAACTAATCCAAAAAGAATTTAATTTTGAAGGTGCAAAATTATTTGAAGTCGATTTTTCGGGTATGAAAATTAAAAATACTTTGGATTTTAGTCATGCCATTATTAGAAAAGATGCTTTGTTTGAGGGAGCGATGATAGGTGGAGATGCTTTGTTTGAGGGAGCGATGATAGGTGGAGATGCTCTTTTTGAGGGAGCGACAATAGGTAGAGATGCTCGGTTTGGGGAAGCTACGATACTTGGAGATGCTTTATTTGGGAGAGCGAGGATAGGTAGATATGCTTTGTTTGGAAGAGCGAAGATTGGCAAAATTGTTAATTTTGATCTTACTGAAATAAAAGGAACGTTGAGTTTTAAGGATACGACGTTCGAAAATCCGGAATCTCAGGAACATGCATGCAGAAAAGCAAAAAATATTTGGGCAAAATTGGGTGACAGAGTTGAGGAAAACTACCATCATTACAGTGAAATGGAAGCAAAAAGGAAACAAAAAAATCCCATTATAAAATTTTTAGAACTTCCAATCCAATATATCTTCGGATATGGAACGAAAATTAAACCAACTTTCATCATTTGGTTCTTGATTGTATCCGTATCTGTATTATCCTTCTGGATTGGTAATGGTATTTATCAATTAGTATCCTACATTCTAGCCATCATTGCAGCTATTATGGGGGCTTTATTCGTTACAATATTCGCGAGGAGATATATGCGCTGATTGTAATAAAGAAGATGAATAGGCTACCAACGACGTATAAATAGCATAAAAATCTCGATCAAGCAAAGCACAACAACTCTTATCTTACTATGATTTAAATTATAATCGAATCGAATATCAAACAAACCACAAAGGAGATTAATAAATGGCAGAACCGCAGAAAGTTCAAATAAGGGGTACACCAGCCATAGTAAAACCACTATTCGCAGATGAGGTGATGCTCGGAATTACCGTAAAAGCAACGGAGACAGAAGAGGGAGTTAAAAAAGAGGGTTTGATAAGGCTCAGCTTTCTCGATGTGGTAAGGGGGCAACTGTTAGCTGAAGTTGTCATAACTCCTGCAACCGCCAAATCGCTTTCAAAAATTTTAAATAACGATCTACAAAGGATGGATGAAGAATTAAAAAGCAAAAAGTTACCCGAAAAACCGCTTATAAAAGAGGAAACTACAGGGTATATATATTCATAAACTAATCTTGCTAGATGGCTAGTTACATTGCATTGCATTGCATATCTGCTCAGAAGATGGTGGCAATCTAAAGCATTTTTCAAACTTTTATCTATGATCAGTAAGGGGTTAGACCAAAAATTCGTTCAAGCATTTTTCTTATCCTACTTGATATAGAATAAAGTGCCATTGGTTTTGGTTGGGATACCGTAAATATTCGGGATTCTGGATTAAACCAGGGATCACTTACAGGTGAGGTAGGGGTCGTACTCGGTATGTCCTTACCAATCCACCCAGTCAATTTAAAACGTGTGTAGGTATCCTTTATCGGAACAGAGTAAATAAGAATCTTGCTTTCCAAAGGTGCAAGGGATAAATCGCTTTGACGTATAAGTTCAATTGGGTTATCGTTATCATCAACTTTGACGATCCTTATGCGAAATCTTTGGTAATTAGCTATCCACCCGTTGTAAAATTCGACATCAAATAAAATTCTTCTTTTTTCCAAGGAGGTACTGACATGAGATACGTCACACCAAGTAAATTCTTCGTAGGGAGCTCCAACAGGAGGAGGCCCACTTCCTCTTTTAATCTTTAGAAGAATGGATACGGGCCAAACAATATCATTTGACATTGTATAGATAACACCTCAGCTAATGCCGAAGAGGATAAGGCGTTCTTCGATCTTTACTTGGCTTTTTTTACACCAAGATATGAAGATAGAACGCCTGTCAATATCCATATTATGACTGCCGCAACAAATCCATGTATGGTTTCATATAGGTCTGTGAATATACCAACTATTGCAACTATTAGACCAATTGCACCGAATAATTTTACCAACGCCTCTTTCTCATTCTTTTTCATTTTTAGTCACCTCAAATAAAATATAATTAATTATTAAACATATAAAACTTTAATGAAACTGATCTTAGGTCTTGAAGCACACAAAAAAACTAGACTACTAGGTTATACCCATCTCTGCCAAGCGTTCGGGCAGATAAGTATCAGTGACGAAGTCCAATCCGTACTTTGCAAGAGACTGCTGCTCAGACTTCTTGTTCAGCTCCAACTGGAGGTTTATTTCACTTTGCCAGAAATCGGAATCGAACCTGGGATCAGAAAGCAGTGAATGCAACGCTTTAATATCCTGATCTGTCAGCTTGTCGTTCGGCAGCTCATAGTTGATGATATCTGACGGGCGGATGCCAATAAACATCGACCCTGGAGCAGCCAAGTATTCAGACAGGTGAGCGCTTTTTATCGAGCCATAGGCAATGGATGCAAAAATTCGATAGGACCAGGGATCTCCATCAGTAAATACAACTACCGGAAGGTTTAATTCCCCACTCATTCTCTTCATCAGTCTGCGCGTGCTTCTGGCAGGCTGACCCTTCAAGTGAATGATGATCGCACCAAATCTTTCATCAAATTCGTTCTCGATTAACCTATCACGCATACCGCCTGTCTCGATGGCTATTACGAATTTTGCGTCATGCTCCAAAAACTCAAGAGAATCAACATTACATGGAACCTGATATCCTGCCTCTCCGACGTCGTCTTGACAGTGAATAATCTTTGTTCCCCTTCTGGTTTGCTCCCTGATGCGTATGGGACCCATAATAGATGCACCGTCCTCCTCTGGCCGGATATGAAAGTCCTCTCTCTGGAGTTCGCTCACGATCTCGAGATCCTCGATCAGCCTATCACTTTCCTGTTGCTCCCCGAACTTTGCGATATCCCAGTTCTCAGAAATATAGTATAGTTCCCTCAGAGTGGAAGATTTAGCCTGTTTTAGCTGGGTATTAACAAAATCTACCACGTAGGATGTCTTGAGCAGTTGATAGGCACCCCGAGTCGTCTTAGCACTTCTAGTGCTCTCTCGATCGCCATATACCCATACTTCCGCCTCATCGTCATAGGCTATGTTGGCTTTCGTCCTGGTCGGCAGTAGAAGAGCTGGTATCTCCTCGTTCTCCAATTGAGTATAGAACCCTTTGATAAAACTAAGCAATTTTCTCTGGGTCAGCTCGTCCTTCTCAATCATATTATGCCACCTCCGCCCCGGTTATGATCTCTTTATCTATCCCCTCAACTATTGGCGCTTGCATTTCAGGTATCCCAATAAAATCAATAGTGTAATAGATTGTCTTCTGCTCGCCTTTGCCAAGAGATATTTTCCAAAACATGCTGATTGAATTACCGGTGTTCACAATTTGCGCCCCTGGAGCCTCTACTACATCGTATTTGGATAACTCATGCAATTTAAATGACCTAGCATGTTCGCCAAAATTACTGGCCTTCAGAGATACAACACATTCATCATCCTTTTGAGTGATTTCTTTCTGAATCAGTACATTACCCATGATCTTCGCTATCACTGGCCTGATATCTGGTTCCTCCTTCTTCAATATAGAAGATACCTTTGCCACCATCTTTGGGAGGATCTTCTTGATAATTTCCTCCTTGTCTTTACGCTTTTCGAGCAGTTTTTTCCGAGATATGTAATTCTTCATGTCGCGTGCCACTTCTTGAACAGCCAGCTTGATTTCGTTCATTATCTCTGGAATATCTGCTATCGCGTCCTTGGACTCTGAGGTGAATGGAACTTTCGTAGAAGCGACATGGACGAATACAACCGCTGGACCCACTGGGATACCATTTCCACCTGATTGGTTCAGCTCATAGTTTCTCCAGTTCACATTACCTATCGCATGGGTGATGGCACATCCTCCTTGTTGATATAGCAATGGCACCTTGTTGGCAAAACGCAATATTTCAATCCTATCATCCTTGTGCAGGCTACCACCAAATGCGATGCCCGCCTCCACAATGAAAGGATTGCCAGAGTGGACCGTGGCAGCCCTAGTCGTAGTAGAGACGAAATCGACATAATATTCTTTCCCGAGACCTTTGTGGATCTGATCCTCACCTATTGGAGACAGGCAATCCGTTGGTGGAGCTTGAATCCTGACTTTCCTGAAGGCCCCCAAAAGGTGTTTCGCCTGATCATGAGACAGATTAGCTGGAATCTCATCGAGATCAATGGCAGCAGCTTTGCATATGTCCGTCCACGAATATATGAAATCCACTGCCATTGTGAACCCACATGCTAGGCTAACTTTGATTGAGCCTGATGGGAATAAGGTGGTATTTGATAGGG
>JBHPDI010000030.1:0-13047 GCA_042577985.1 Halobacteriota archaeon
GGTGGGTATTCTGCTTTGGTTCAGAAGGGCTTTACCAGAGGATCTACGGCTTTAATCAACTCGATTCCCAAGGCTTTGAATGAGACGGATACCGTTTGTTCGTCGGTAAACGTGGCTTCAACCAAAAGTGGCATCAACATGGATGCGGTCATCAAGATGGGCAATGTTATCAAGAGCGCCTCTAAGAGACCGATCAACTGTGCAAAGCTGGTGACCTTTGCGAATGCGCCACCAGACAACCCATTTATGGCAGGGGCGTTTCACGGATCTGGTGAGCCCGAGGCGGTAATAAACGTTGGCATATCGGGTCCTGGCGTAATACGAGCAGTCGTTGAGCAGGCTGAGAATGCGGATCTGGGTACTCTTTCAGAGAATATCAAGCGAACCGCATTTAAGATCACACGCGTCGGCGAGTTAGTAGGAAGAGAGATAGCATCTCGCCTTGGGGTGAAATTTGGAATCATCGATTTATCGCTTGCTCCTACCCCGACTAAGGGCGATTCTGTCGCAAACATACTAGAAGCGATGGGCTTGGAAAGATGTGGTACTCATGGAAGCACCGCAGCCTTATCACTGCTAACCGATGCCGTAAAGAAGGGTGGTGCGATGGCCTCCTCCTATGTAGGCGGCTTGAGCGGTGCATTCATCCCCGTAAGTGAAGATTCCGGTATGGCAAAAGCCGTCGAAGAGGGGGCTATAAACCTTAACAAGCTAGAGGCTATGACGTCTGTCTGTTCAGTGGGTTTGGACATGGTAGTGGTGCCAAAAGATACTACGTCGGAAACGATATCTGCCATAATAGCAGATGAATGCGCAATAGGTGTTGTCAATAACAAGGCAACAGGAGTCCGAATCATCCCTGCTGGTAAGGAGGGTGATTATGTGGAGTTTGGTGGGTTGCTTGGAAGGTCACCAGTGTTATCCGTTAACAAATTCCACTCTGGAAAGTTCGTGCTTAGGGGCGGAAGGATACCAGCACCAATACAAAGTTTGACCGGCTAAGTGATACCAAATGTTCAAATTAACCTTTCTTGGCACTGGTGGAACGCTTCCGACGGCAAACAGAAACCCATCTGCGATCATCATCAACAGAAAAGGCGAGCTTATGCTCTTCGACTGCGGGGAAGGTACGCAACAACAGATGATGAGGGCCAAGACAGGGATGAAAAACCTTACATCCATTTTTATTACCCATTACCACGCAGATCACATTCTTGGTATACCCGGCTTAATACAAACGATGTCATTTCAAGGGAGAACCGAGCCATTGCACATCTATGGTCCGCGTTGGATTCACGAGTTCGTCAATATACTGCTAGCACTGGGTTATTACAAGCTGAACTTTGAAGTCAAGGGATATGAACTTCAACCTGAAGATATCGTTGAGAGGGCCGAATATATTGTCAAAGCGATAAAAACCGATCATGGCATCCCTAGCCTTGGTTATGTGCTGGAAGAAAAGGAGCGATTGGGTAAGTTTAATAGGGAGAAAGCCATCGAGCTAGGCGTCCCACCCGGACCGTTGTTCTCAAAGTTACATTCCGGAAAGACGATCTTCGTTGGAGGAAGGGAAATTAAATCCTCTCAAGTGGTAGGTCCTCCACGCCACGGAAGGAAGGTTGTTTATACAGGAGATACCCGCCCCGTCGATACGATAGTTGAGGCAGCAACAAATGCAGATTTGCTGATCCATGATTGTACCTTAACCCATGACCTACTGGACTGGGCAATCGAGGCAAAACACTCAACAGCCAAAGAGGCGGCAGAAATAGCATCTAAAGCCTGCGTAGCAGAGCTAGTGCTAACGCATTTCAGCTCACGTTATTCTGAGGATACAAGACCACTCTTGATGGAGGCCAGATCGATCTTTAAAAATTCACATATCGCCAAGGAACTCATGGAAATCGTGATACCCTATGTGGATTAGGGTTCTGATGGATTATCGAGTGATCGCAGACTTTTCTTATGTTAAACTTGTAGGCGATGCATTAAAGAGTTGGGAGGCTGTTTCTTGTTTTTGATCAGGTTCTGTTTTTTCTACATAACGTAGGGAAAAAATGTTATGGTAATTGGATATTGTTATGCGTGCGAACAAAAAAAGAAAAAAATGGCTAAAGATAATCTGGATTCAAATCAAACTCTTTAGCCTTTTCCGGATTGAGGGATTATATGACATCCAATTCATCACATAAGTACGAGTTGGTAGCCTTTGATATGGACGGAACCTTGGTCAAAGAGAAAAATTCCTGGGGAACCTTACACCAATATTTTGGTACCACTGATGGGGCAAAAAAGAATAAGGAAGAATATGTTAAGGGAAGGATAAGCTATCCGGAGTTTATGCGAAGGGATGCAGATCTCTGGCTCCCACTTAAGCCAACTATGGGAGAGATAGATCAGGCTCTATCCAATTATACTCTTATGCCTCACTCAGAGCAGGTCATAAAAGAGCTCAAGAAAGATGGCATTGAAATCGTGATGGTCACTGGAGGGCTTGATATATTGGCAAGAAAAGTCGCAACTAGAGTTGGTATTGAGAATGTGTTATCAAACGGCTTTGTTTTTGACGATAACGGGTACCTGACAGGAGAAGAGATTTGCAACGTTAATGTCATAAGAAAAGATATGGCTCTAGAGCGTTTTGTGCAAGAGCTAAATATACCTCTTTCAAAGTGCGTTGCTGTGGGCGATAGCGAATATGATACTGAGTTTTTGAAGTGCGCAGGTTTAGGAATCGCATTCGATCCTGATCAGGTTCTATCAAAGCATGCATCTGTTGTCATATATGATCTCAGAGAAATCCTAAGATATATTTGAGGGATATTGAGTATGCCTTTGTATCTACTGTTCACGCATCATGATTATAACTTGGCATTTTTGCATTAAGTGGGCTGTCCAAACTTGTTAGAAAAAGTTAGGTTGGGCTTTGGAAAGGTTCTTTCTTTATCGTTAAAATCAGACCATAGTGGGATCGAAATATCCAATGCACTATTTATGAAATCATTAATAATATAGCATTTTTGCTATCATTTCAGCCAAAGATAACAGGACAAAAAACGCTGTAGATGGCAGAAGTATGAAAGCTTTATTTTAGATGTTAAAGGATGTGCGATAGGAATTTTCATCATCGCAAGTTTGATATACCATTAAATACATAATTAACAATTGTTAACTATGAAGGTTGGAAGGCGCGAGTTCCTCAAGTCTCTGGCACTTGCTGGTGCTATAGCCACTATGGGATTTTCGGGATGTGTATCAAATCTAGAGCACACTCCAGACCCTACACATACTCCAAGGCCTATACCAACACCAACACCAACACCTATTCCTGCTCTGACACCTAAACCAACACCAACGCCAGCACCTACTCCTGCACCAAAACCAAGATCCACACAAACACTACTTCTTGCACCTGATTTTAATCTGACGGATGCAATAAGTGGAGATAACATAAAGCTCAGCGATTACAGGGGCAATGTGGTTCTGTTGGACTTTTTTTCGACAGAGTGTGGAGCATGTATAACCTCGATCCACGATGACTTAGTACCGCTACATGAACAATATGGCGACCGGATGAAATTCCTATCCATCCACATTCGAGAACCTGAGATTACAGTTGATTATCTGCAGTTTTTTGCAAAAGAATGGGATATAGAATGGCCCATATTGGAAGGCACTAGTTCTAAAATTCAACAAATTTACAACGTAAAAGTTGTACCAACCATATACATCATCGATGATACTGGAGTTATCAGATACTTGCATCTAGGATCTTCACATACACAAACTCCCGGATTCGATGTACTCAAAGTTGTGATAGATAACTTGTTGGTTTAAAGTAGTATTTCGATCTAATAGCGACTGACCATATCGCCTTTGGTGGCATTTTCTGTTGACGTTCTAAACATATCTTCATATCCGTGAAATCAAAAGTGGTAAAAAAATTTTTATATGGATGGTTGATATTGAACTTAAAAAGAATTTCATTAAGTGCTTGAAAAAAACACACACATCCTGATTATCATGGGAATTGGTAATCTGTAGATAGGCGGATTTATATGGATCTAGATGATAGAAACCGTATAGGGCAGAGAATTTCTGGAATAACACTCATTACAAATTTTGTTTTATCTTTAGGCAAGATTTTTGCAGGAGTTATTGGTAACAGCAGTGCAATGGTGGCAGATGGCTTCCATTCCCTTTCTGATATGGTTAGTACAATAGCTGTAATGATAGGTTTAAAACTTTCTTCCAAACCACAAGATGAGGATCATCCATATGGTCATGAAAAGTTAGAATCTGTCACATCGAAGTTTCTTGCTGTTATATTATTTGTTACTGCACTATTTATTGGCTACAGTGCTATCGGAAAGATTATCCTGGGGGAGTTCAAAACGCCCGGTCTTATTGCACTATATGCAGCAATTTTTTCTATTGTTGTTAAGGAATGGATGTATCGCTATACTTTAAAAGGTGCGAGAAGGATAGAAAGTTCGGCAATGCTTGCGGATGCATGGCATCATCGGACTGATGCCTTATCTTCAATAGGTGCACTAATTGGCATAGGGGGGGCCAGGTTGGGTATTCTTATTTTAGACCCTCTTGCTTCATTGGTGATATGTGTATTCATAGCAAAGGTTGCCGTTGATATCTATTTGCAGTCTATAAAAGAAGTGGTGGACCATGCAGCAGATAAGGAAGTTATCGATCAAATTAGAAATAACATTCTAAACGTTAATGGCGTCTTAGGAATTGATGACCTAAAATCAAGAATCCATGTAAATCGATTATATGTTGATGTTGAGATCCGAGTTAGGAATGACATAAAAGTCGATAAAGCCCACGAAATTGCTGAGGAAGTCCATTTAAAAGTTGAATGTGATCCCAAAGTAAAACATTGCATGGTGCATGTGAACCCATCAAAATAAACTATAATCTTTTTGAGTAATATATATTATCTTAGTGATACATTTGTTAAAGTTTACTTATATTCACAGCTATTTTTTTTATTCTCTTTTTGTTTTTCATGATTTTTTTTTCAAATTTTTTCGATCTTTTTTATGGTCAAAATCACAAATACCATGCATCCAGCTATTAATCCTGTAGGAAATACTACAAAAAATGAAAAGAAAATTCTGCTTTGAAGTACGTCTGTAACAATTATTGTTAATGCTATAAAAACCAAGAAAGATATGAATATATTTTTGATTGTTCGTACTGCTGAATTATTCTTTTTTGCTTTTTGTTTTGGTTTCATTTTATCATATTTAATTAAAATTTAATTTTTTAAAAAGCTTTTTTTGATTGGAAAAAACTCCGAGTAATATTATAAGTAAAATCCAAGATTTTACCAAATACCAAGGGGATTTGAATCGAAGAAGAAGGCTGAAAATGGTTAAGAGTGATTTTTAGAGGCAAATCTAATGGTTGGGGAATAAATTTAATCTAAAATATTTTATGAGTTCCACTCCTTCTTTATCTATTTTAAGGTTGACTTGCCAATTCTCGACACCTTTGATCTCTGATTTTTTTGCAACTTCATGGATTTTTATGTTATCTTTGGTTAGAGGAGGAGGTCTAAATGGTTCGGCATCATACATATAACATAATAATAATATTGCTCTTGAATTCTTAGTGATACTGTATGATAGGTCTTTGAAGTGTTTTATCATACGATCGAATGAATTAAATTTAGAATGTCTCGTCTCAGGAATCGATTTATCATAGGGCAAATTAATCAAAGGCATCTTGACCTCAATAAATGTGTCTTCTACCTTGAAATCAATTCTCGAACTACCTAATTTTTTCTCTCTTTTTACATTACTTCCCTTCCTAACAATCCCAGATAAATAGTTATTTTTAATAAAAAATTCTATGTACGCATTTACCTTGTTTTGGTTTATTCCAATCCATTTTTTATGTTTCTTTTCCAATGGATCAAGGGATATTGCTTCCACTGTGTATGAAGTGGATCTGTTCATATTATTTGCTTTCGAAACTAAACAAGGGATATCTTTGAAATCAATGTTACCGATCCTTCCGGTTGATGGGCAATGGCATTTAAAAATAGAGTTATTAATGTCTACAAGCATAATGAATCTATTAGGTCTTGATTTTATGATGCCTTCACTAAGCTTTTCTTCAAACTTATAGATCATTTCAGATAGGTATGTATAAACAGTTATATATCTTATTTTTTATTTCGATTTCGTTTAACAATATATCAAATCTAGCAATAAGTTAAAAAACTTTTTAGTAGTGTTTATTATGGTCTAATGAATATGTCTACAAACAATATGATAGAATTAATTTATTATGAAGATGGCTTAAAAAAAGGAACTATAACTGATTTGGATCAGTTAAAAAATAAGCCGAAATGGTTAGATATAACCAACCTAACAGAAGATGAAAAAGAATCGATTCAAAAATTTTTTAATCTGCATCCATTAACTTCTGAAGATTTGCTCAATTCAAATGTTAGGATAAAAATTGAGGAATTCCCAGAATACCTTTTTTTTGTATTTTATGGAGTTCAAACAAGCAAATCATTAGAGTTAATTGAATTAGATTTCATTTTAGGTGATGATTTTCTTATTACTAATCACAAAATTGAAATAAATTCATTTCAGAACTTAAAATCTGATGATAAAAGGTTAGAAATTATATTTGCAAAAGGTTTGGATTTCTTGTTTCATAAATTGCTTGATTTAGAGATTGACAACTTCTTCCCAGCTTTAGAAAATATAGACGATATGATTGAAGAACTTGAAGAAGAAATCGCAAAGAAACCCAGACCTGAATTGCTTAGCGAAATATTGAAATTAAAAAGAAAAATTGTATCACTAAAAAGAGTAGCACTTCCTCAAAGAGAAAAAATATCTTTCTTAGCCAAAGATGAATATAAATTTATTTCAAAAAAGTCAATCCCTTACTTTCGGGACGTTTATGATCATGCAATAAGGGTATCAGATACGATCGATAATTATAGGGAGGCAATAGGAAGTACTTTTGATGCTTATATGTCTGCTATATCAAATAATATGAACGCAGTAATGAAGGTTCTTAGTATTATTGCTACGATTGCTTTACCACTAACCGTTATTTCAGGGATATATGGTACAAATTTTGAGGTTTTGCCTGGACAGCATGTTCAATTTGGATTTTGGTTGATGATTATTTTCATGTTAGTACTGGCTAGTACAATGGTATATCTATTTAGAAAGAGAGGTTGGTTTTAAAAAATTGCTATTAAACTAAATCAAAAAAGAATTTAGGTAAAAAAAGCCTAATAATTTGAAGAAAAACTTTGTATTAAATGGGATGGTTTTGTCGTATATAAATTTAGAAGAGAGGTAAAATTAGAGTTGATCCGTTTTTCGAAATATCCTGAAAAAATATTACTAATGCTAGCCAACTTATGATTGGGAAAATGGCCTTTTAAAATCTTAATTAATCAACATGTTATTCTGATAGATTTGTAACATTAGAGGAGTAAGCAGAAAATTTATTTCTTTGTTCTATCAAATAATTGTTCTGCAGGGCAACCAATCTCTCTTTGTTTGCAATATTTGCATGCTAATGAGCCTCGAACTGTTGCATTACCGACAAACGTAAGTAGGGCTAAGATTGCTATCATTGTTAATACAAACCAGTTAAAATCTATTATTAAAATTACAATACCTACTAACATTGGTATTATAGAGACCATAAAATCTGGAAGAATATCTTTCCAAGTGATCTCATCTTGAATAAACCTCTTAGAATCCCCTTTCTTAAATAATAAATAACTTAGTTTCCCTTTACCAAAAGCACAGTATTTTCCGTAATAATAGCAATTAACACAACTTCTTCTCAAGATTCGTATTTCTATCCATAGGACATACAGCAAATAAATAGCTAACCAAATAGATCCTAATTGGTAAATTATAAATGCACCTATCAAATAAACTGCAATCGAAAAAAAATTTGAAATGATTATTATCCAATGGGGGTAATTTTCATAATATTTGGGATGTTTCACATTTTTTACTTCTTAATTTTTAGAATATAAACTTTTCTTTTGTATGGCAGGCATGTTTAGAATTGAATTTAATTAACATATACAATTTAGAGAATTTTCTGATCGTAGAAAAATAAATCAGTCTAAGCAATGAACTCAATAAAATAAAAGTTTTCATTAATATCCTTTTCAGCATATCGCTTTTTTGCCATGTCTATCACTTCTTCTTTGGAGATTCTATGATTAACAGGTGGACCCATATCAGCTTCTTTCTTCTGCCAATCAATCACGACAACTTTCCCATTTTCCCAGAGGTGCTCAAAACATCCTGAAAGGAATTCTTTGGGTGATTCAATCTCATGAAGTACATTTACAAGAAGAATATAATCGGCTTTCACGTCAATTATTTTATCAGATTTTATTATATCAAGATTATTTCTAACGCCAGCTCTTTTTTTGAGTTCATCAAGCATTCGTTCGGATGTATCTACCGCAATGACTCTGCCATCATCTCCAACAAAGTCCAAAGCAGGGATGGTAAAATACCCAATCCCACACCCAAAATCGATCAAAACGTCTCCTTGCTTAACCCCAATTTCTCTTAAAATATTTTCAGGAGGTAAAATCTCTCTCCTTCTTTTATTGTCCAGCTTACTGAAATCTCCTTTAAATCTATGGGCCATAAAAATCAAATAATATACATCATGTATAAAAATAATCATCCTATATGTTTATCCTATCTGAAGGACAGGAACTCCTCCATTTTTTAAAAAATAAATGGAAATTTTTATTGAATTTAGGACATGTTATATTCGCCAGAGTGAAACAGAGGCAGAGCTAAACTGCAAAGATTTCTGCGAAGCAAAAATTGGCGAAGATTAAATCCTGAGTATTAGCAACATTTACTTATATATAATCAATATTTAGTTATAAAAAAAATAAAGGGAGGTGAAAAAATGGTTGATATGAAAATGGGGTCAATTTTTCTAGGAGGAATATTCCTAATCGTGGCAATATACCTTTTCATAGCTGCAGGGAGTCTCGGAGGTCAGCTTTTCGGTGGAGGAATTTTGCTACTTCTAGCACTAATACTACTAGTACCGGCACTTACTGGGATTGGATCTAAAAAGGAGTAAAATCATCTTGATGACTTGCTTTTCCTTTCCTTTCCTTTATTTGCAACACCTCTCATTTAGGTGGCGGGTTGCAGATTTACTCAAGCCCAGTCGAGTTCTAACATTCTTTTTCTCATTTTTTTTTGCAATCACTTAAATAGGAAATCTGTAATACGTATCGTAGATGCCAGTAGATGACGATTACCTCGAAGATTATGCAAGCGTATCTTCAATAGTTAAGCAAACGCTACCACTGCTTTTAATATGCGTTATGTTGGGCTTGCTTGCTGGCGTCGTGCTGGGGGGCATGAAATCCTCGCTAGAAGCTCTTCCTGGTCTTCTAGTGCTAGTGCCAGCTATCTTGGCTACACGAGGTAATATATTTGGAGCTTTTGGCTCTAGGCTTGGCTCCGCACTTCATCAGGGTTTAATTCGGCCAGAGCTTAAGAGAGACAATAATCTCATGCATAGCATAGCAGCTGCGCTCGTCGAGGGGGTAATAATGTCTGTCTTTTTGGCCACCGTCGCTCATTATGTGATCCTGATGCTCGAAAGAGAAAGCATCGGAATAATTCCATTGACTGCAATATCTCTGATAGCAGGGGTTGTATCAGGAATGGTGTTAACAGTATTTATCATAGTACTCGCATTTGCCGGATATAGGCGGGGCATCGATCCAGATAACATAACTGGACCGATAGCTACCACTGTTGGTGATTTACTTGCAATGCTTGCACTTTTTATGGCAGCAGAAGTCATATTGGGAGTGATATAGTTGCCAAATGAATATAACGTCGGAAAGATCGTGAAGACTGCGCTTCCGATACTTGCATTTGGCACTCTCCTCGGGATCACATCCGGGGCAGTACTTGACACATACGAGGACTTTTTTCTCACATCTCCAGGAACACTCATATTAGTCCCAGTCATGATAGGCCTAGGTGGAAACTTGGGCTCTATTCTTGGTGCTAGGATCACGTCTGCACTTCATCTCGGTATCGTCGAACTTAGAATAACGGACCATTTGCTAAGGAACAACGTTATCGCCATTCTCATTGTTGGTGTGATCTCATTTTTTGCGGTAGGGGTCTTCGGGCAATTATTCTGCATTTTGTTTGGTTTCAAGAGCCCAGGTCTTATCAAAATGGTTTTAATATCTTCTATCTCTGGGATTCTCCTAACATTGATAATCATCCTCACTGCGATTTTTTCAGCCTTTATATCCTATGGCTATGGTTTAGATCCAGATGACACGACGATACCCATGGTTACAAGTATATCTGATGTATTTGGCATTTTAGCGCTGTTTATTGTGATGATGGTGGTGTTATAAAACAAAGAAAAACATTTATCCATTGCTTCTAATTAGTTGATTGTTATGACAGAGGAAATCGAGTATCAACCGATGAATGTAAAGGACATCCTAAAGGAGATGAAGGACACCTCTGAGCTGATGGTAGACCTAGCATACTCGGCAGTCCTCTATGATGCTGAGGATATTGCTGAGGAAGTGCTGCGTCTAGAGGAGAAGATGGACGTCTTGGGATACCATGCCAGAATAGCCGCAATGCTAGGGGCCAGAAGAATAGAGGAGGCTGAGATGCTTTCTGGCATATTGCAGATAGCATCAGCAGCAGAAAAGGTTTCGAATGCTGCGGGAGACATTGCAAAGATAGTGCTCAAAAAGTTGGGGTTGCCGCCAGAACTTAAGGCAGCAATACTAGAAGCAGAGGAGACTGTAACTAGGGTTAAGACCAGCAGTAAATCATCACTTGTGGGCAAGACACTGGGCGAGTTGGAATTAGAAACCGAAACCGGCATGCGGGTTATTGCAATGAGACGTGACCTAGATTGGATATATGACCCAGGCAAGAAAACGATGTTGATGAGGGATGATGTTTTATTTGCGAAAGGACCGGATGAAGGCGTCGAGATCTTGTATGAGTTGGCAGCCGTAGATAAATATCAGCGTAAATATCCTGCACCACCGGTATTACTAGAAGACCTAGATAAAGCCGTGGATATGATCATCGATATGAAAAACATGTCAGAATTAGCGGTTGGATTGGCATATTCCGCAGTGCTCTTTTATAACGAGGAAATCGCACATGAAGTGGAAATCCTGGAGGCAAAGATGGATGAGATGAAATACGGTCTTGAGCACTGGGTTTTAGTATCTGCCAAGCACATCGATGAGATTGACCACCTAAGGGGTTTACTCCATCTCGCCACATCTTCAGAGGTCATTTCAGATGCAGCAGACGAAATCGCAGATGTTGTTCTGAGGGATATCGAGTTGCACCCAGTATTCATGCTCGCCGTTAGAGAGTCGGATGAGGTTATTACCAGGGTGACGGTGGCAGAGCAGGCGGAAATCATTGGAAAGACATTGGGCGAACTCCGTCTAGAGACGGAGACAGGAATGTTCGTTATGGCAATTAGAAGGGCAGATAGATGGATATATTCTCCCAAAGGCAAGGCAGTAATTGAAATAGGAGATACACTGATAGCAAGGGGTACGAGGGATGGAGAGGAATTACTTATCGAAATGTGCTCAGAACATGGGTTAGAACCCTCTCAACCAATTTAAACTCTCTTCCCCCTCCCTAATAGTTCTCGCTTCGATTACTAACAGACCTTCATAACTTTTGAGCCTTTTTAGCACCTTATTCCAATTCACATTGCCCTTTCCAAGTGAAATGTGATCGTCTTTCTTACCGAAATTGTCATGTAGATGTACGTGCTTAAAATCTAATTCTAAAAAACTATCTAACGTCTTTGTCAAATTAGCATGTCCCACATCCAGTGTAATGCCTACGTTTGATCTATCGACATTCTGGACTATTCCCTCGATTTCTTCTGGAAACCTGCCGAGCAGACGATATATATCTGGCATGTTTTCTACAGCTACTAGGATTCCATATTCTCTTGCGATGTCGCACAGTTTTTGTATCCCCCGTATGTTCTGCTCCCAAGCCTTATCTGGTAGATCTGCACCCAAAGGAGATAGGTGCCCAGGATGAACTACCACCAAGTCTGTAATCTCCCCCAGAAGATGTATTGCATTACCCATCTGCTTGATGCTCTCATCCCATATAGGCTGATTGACACTGGCAAGATTGAGATCAGAGAACGGCAAATGGGCGGTAAAGTTCAAACTAGTGCTTCTTAAAACATCTTGGATTCTATCGACGACGTCTTTGGTCAAGCTTTGAGAACCCTCACAAACCACTTCCCATCCGCTGAATCCAATGTCATCCAAAGAGTATGCCCATTCAAAAGATTTGTAGGCCATATATAGGCAGGAAAAACCCACTTTCATTTTTCGCTCCTAAGTGTTAACCAGTCTATCAGTTTTTCTACATCCTCGGTTTCTATACTAACGTAAATCCCTCCTAATGAATCCTCTCCAAAGTTCAACTTGCCGATGTATGCAACTTGTTTGTTTAGAACGAATTCAATTCTATTTCCTGTCCTGCTCTTAAAAAGTTCCATTCGAGCAGTGTCTCGAATATTTTGCTTTCTTAGTAGCTCTTGCAACCTTTGCAAAGAGGCCATGCCTACTAGCCTGTTCCCCTCACTTTTTTTCAACTGTAGTAATGCATCCGGGAATATATTTTTGATAGCATTCTCTACATTTTCTGTGAGTTCAGTCGGATGTACTGGAGCCGAAACTGCGGCCATCATGTGGCTGTGACCCCCTATAATGCCCTCTATGATTTTTTTAACTCTTTGCTTAAACTCCTCTAATGTGCAATCATTCTCTATTGAAAAGTCTGCTATGTTAATGGCTTCTGGTAAGCCCCAGCTGTTCTCTCTTTCATCCTTCTGCAAAAAGGATTTCCTGTTTTCGATGTCATCCTCTCTTTTTCTGGCCATTGCCCATTCAAATCTTGCTTTTTGTGGCGCATGAATTGCAATTAAAGTGAATTG
>JBHPDI010000031.1:0-13014 GCA_042577985.1 Halobacteriota archaeon
GATCTCCCCTTGAATGCATCTATATCAAATGCCTAAGTCTAACAAACACCATATTTGTTTCAAAATTACTTCGTTTCAAAATTACTTCAAAAGTTTTATATATCGGGTAGATATAAGTAAAAGGCTAATGAAGAAAGTAACTATAACGTTATTGGCAGTGTTGTTTTTAGTAAGCACGTTAGTTGCAAATATAGGACCAATATTAGCAACGATAGAACCAATAACATATGGACAACCAGAATTAGTAGATCCTACGACAGTAACACCAGCACCAGCGGCAGCAGCACCAGCGGCAGCAGCACCAGCGGCAGCAGCACCAGCGGCAGCAGCACCAGTACCAATAGGAGACTTCGTAGTCACCGAGATAACCTGTGACCCCTCTAGAGTAATAGCAGGCAGTAAATTAGAGGTCATAGTCGTGGTGAAGAATGCTGGTGCAAGTGAAAGCACCCAAACATTGGTCCTTAATGGTGACGGTGCGGAAGTAGACAGAGAAGAGTTAACTCTTGCAGCAGGTGCATCAGAAGAAGTCGTTTTCAAATACCAGACTAAAACCACAGCAAGCCCTGAATCGCAGGGACAAACCGTCCAGGGTCAAAAGGTTGAAGGTGGTGCAGTAGAAAGGGATGTTACGGTTGAAGTGGGTGGAGTAACAACAACGTTCCTACTAGTGCCGACGCCATTTATGCCAATTACATAGGCATGAGTTATACTTAAAGAAAGGATAAACGGGTTTAAGGCATTGGCATACACATTCCATTTAGACGTTTGCATTTCTGTCTACTATCGATGTTAGTATGAGGCTCCAATATAGATGCATTCAAGGGGAGATCCTTGAATGTATTTTATATATTTTATTTATATATTTTACAAAGTCCCATCATAACGGAATATCAACCCAAAGATGACTCCACCAGATCGATATCAGAATATATTGCGGACTATATTAATTTAATCCGTTTACTATAAGCGTTTACCATAAGAGTGGCATATAAAGTGGTTCACCAAGTATGAACAAATAAGATCCTGTCTCAGTTTACCAGTATAGCCACTAAAGTCAAGCGGGTAAGATCTCTAAAAGAAATTAGAGTAACCACTTCTAGGATTAGATTAACCTATGGTACGGCAAGGTAATACTCGCACTCCAAGCGTTCCGGTCTCTTCCATCATCAAACGAGATAATCTTTTCACGTCTTCCTTGCTGACAATAGCTTTTATCATCTGACCGGGTCGGTTCTTCTTTGTGAATACGGGAATGATGCAGACGTCTATGGCCCCTGCCTCCGATAGCTTCTCAACTGCATGTCCAATGACCTCTCCTGTAGCATCATCGACGTTCGTCTCCAAAACATAAATTTCGTCTCTGAGAAGATCGCTGGCAGATGTATCGCCTAGTATAACTCGAACGATGTTAGGAACTGCCCCTAGATCGGTACATCCCGCCCCAAATCCAACAACTTCAGCTTTCATCAGAGGATAAAACTGGACATATTTACTAGTTAAGTTGACAAGGAGAGAAGCCCCTGTAGGAGTCGTCAACTCGGCTTCGACCGGTCCGCCGATCATCGGAAAATTTCGCGAACGCAATATTTCAAGCGTTGCAGGGGAGGGTACAGGAACAATTCCATGTGAGATTTTTATAAAGCCTCCACCTACTGCGACTGCAGTTGAACAGATTATGGTATCTTTGAGTGCTCCCAAGTCCTCTAAGGCGATTACATTGCCGATAATGTCCGCAACGGTATCTGCAGAGCCGATTTCGTGCAAATGAACGTCTTCTAGACGGGCCCCATGAACACTAATTTCTGCTTCCATCAAAGTCTTTACGGAACCCAACGCCATTTTTGAAGCCTTATCAGAAAGCTCCAAGGATTCTGCGCAATTCTTAACAGCTTGCATAATCTCAATGCCTGTTCTATAATCAAATTCCTCATCGATTACTACATTGACTTCCTTAGCTCTAAATTCCCTTTGCATGACGTCCTTAACCACAACATCTATGCTATTGCAACCATTAACAAAATCCTTGGCCGATTCCATGGCACAGGTGACTTTTTCCATGTCTGCACCGAGATCTAGAAGCGCACCTAAAAGCATATTGCCAGCTATCCCAGCAACCTGACAGTCAATTAAGAGAATTTTTTTATGTGACATTTTAGTTCCTCACTGCGTCTCAAGCGATTGACCTTAAATGACTTAAATGTTATGCAATAAGAAGGTGAATGAAGGCCTAGAGAGGATTGGAAAAGGGTAAATTCTCAATAAATATGCGTTCTCGAATTAATTTATAGTACTTGTAATCTTATAGTCCTCAGCAATAAATTAACAGAATCGAATCTTAGAAAAAAAATTTATACCTGTAATCTAAGTTATTAAAAAGAACTAAAAAGGGGGTATAAAAAGTGACTGAACAAAAACCATGCGATTACGATTTTAGTTACGATAAATTGTTTGAAAGGAATTACGGCATTTTCACCCACGAGGAACAGGAAAAGATCAAAAATGCAAAGATAATGCTCATCGGATGTGGTGGTATGGGCGGAGCTATGGCCATAATTCTGGCGAGGAGTGGCGTTGAAAACTTCGTGCTGATTGACCCAGACGTCTATGAACCCACCAATACTAATCGCCAGCTATGTTGTTTTGAGGATACCTGCGGACTACCAAAGGCGACAGTTACCAAAGAACACCTTTTAAAGATAAATCCTGGGATAAAAGCTGAAGCCCATGACGAGGAGATGTCGTTAGAATCGCTTGATAAGTTGATTAAAGATGATGTCGATGTGTTAATAGGCGTTGCTGATGATTTTCCCTTCGCGATATTGTCCATGAGGATGGCAAAAAAGAAGGGTATACCTTGCGTGATAGGATATCCTACGGGGATGCTCGCTCGGATAACTACCATCCTGCCAGATGGTCCGGAAGCAGAGGAACCTTTCGGAATTCCCAAGGGTTTGAATTACAAGACGCTCCATAACATCATGTTCTCCAAAAAGTACAGGCAGATGTTCAAAGGTACCCTTGAATACTATAAAAATGAAGGGGAGTGGTCTGACGAGTGGTTCGAAAATTTCGTCAACACTGACAAGTATCCCTTCCCACAGATAGCGCCCATTGTTTTGGCTACAGCCTCATTGGCTTCCTTGGAGGTCTTGAAGGTAATAACGGGTAAGTGGGAACCGGTAGCTGCTCCTAAATACTGGCACATAAAACCAAATTACGCCTCCATCGATGAATTCGACCCTCCAGATATAAAGAGAAGGTTTGGCTCAGTTATTTTAAAAATAAAGGAGAAATTTGTCGGTTAAGGGTTTAGAAGTCTCTTGAGTCTACTCTCCATGTATTTTGCGGAGAGTGTCAACAGCAAGTAAATGGACCAGCGCCCCCTATGAATATACATGCTAGAATATTCTTTGTAAAGCAGAGGCATCCATCTAAAATTGTGCTCCCAGCTCTTGATGATTAGTTCCCTATGGAGATTGTTCATATTCTCAATGTTAAAGCTGTCCTCTTTTGAATGTGAGACGAAAAAAAGGGGCACCAGTAAACTTTTAAAAGTTTTTAAATCTTCTACTAATTCTATAGTCTCTTCTATGTCCTTATCCTTTTCATCCGGAAGACCTATTATAAGTGTGGCGGCTGGAACCCAATTATTTCGCATAAGTATTTCAAAAGCATTAACTACATCGTCATACCACCCTTTACTTTTTTCAAAGGCAGGTTTGCCATGCATGCATTTTTTAATAAGCCTTTGACTCCCTGTTTCTACACCAACTTGGGCTCCAAGAAATTTTTGCTCTTCGCCTAATTGCAAGAGCTGGGATATTTCTCCAATTAGATCTGGGGCCTGCAATACCGAGGATATTGATAAGTGACTAATATCGACGAATTTAACCTCCGGGAGTTTTTTAACTTCTTTGAACAAATTCATTACAGAGTTCTTATTCACATTACCTCCTTTTGATCCGTAGAGGAGGACGTCCTCTGCATGTAGAATCGGGGTGGACCTGCCATATCTCAGCGTGGTCACAACGTCTTTTAGGATGTGGTCGATAGATATATCTCGTTTTTTGGATGATGCCAATGAACAGTGAAAGCAGCCTCTTCCACATCCCCGAGATATTTCCACGAGTCCGTTCATACTAGGAGCAAGAATGTTTGGTACCATTGCCGTATCTACAGGTTTCCCGTAAACAAATTCAGGAATAGCTTCTCCTTTTATGATATTTTGAAACAGGTCTGGTACGACACTTTCTCCTTCGCCCATAACAACGCAATCGATGTCAAGTCTATCTTTTTCTTTCTTATTTTCAAGCTGCCAGGCCCCTGAACCGCCTAAAACTACTTTTGGCTTGTAAAGTTTCACTAGAGGATTATCGAGCAGGGCATTGAGCTTTATTGGCATGTACGCCTGACCTCTAAATATCTGGGTAAACGTGGACGTTGCTGGACCTATACCCAGCGGATCCATCTCATGTAGACCCAATATTTTCGTATTCGGACCAACTGCCTTGTCGATATGGTCAGGATGTACAACAGTGACCTGTTCTCTTTTGAAACCGGAATTTAAGAGCAGTGATTCGATAACCCTAAGCCCAAGAGGGGCTGACAGCGGTGACCCGTCAGCTGCTACTTTTGTGGGAGGACAAAATACATTGAAAAATATCCATTCAGGTATTAGGCTCTTTGGAAAACATGAGATGAATCCTAGAAATATGCCCCCGCCGTAGTCACTAAAAAGCGTCCTATCGGCTGTCAAAACAATTTCATAACCATTCACTTTCATTTAAAATCTCCCCCAAAGATTACTGAGAGATACGTATTAAATGTCCTTAAAGGATATACTTGGGTTAAACTTTACATTTTTGATTTTGATGCATTAGTTGGACAAGTAAATTTTCCGCCGAAGAAGCTATAACCAGATGACAAATCGCTATGGTTTTAGTTAAGATGTGCCTAAGAAGATCCAATTCTGGTAATAAAATCAACAAATAAACCACGGAAAGACTTATGTTCGTTCTGACGAAGGTTTTTCCCAAGGCTGTATGTGGTGAAATCAAATGTCAGGTGGTTATGCAAGAAAAATTCTTAATTTAGATCTTTCTACTGACGAGATTAAAGAAGAAATGCCAGAAGAGAGAGTTTATAGAGATTTTCTTGGAGGGACGGGTATAGGTGTATGGCATATCTACAACAACCAGACGGCGGGGGTTAACCCTCTAGGCCCAGAAAACATAATAGGATTTGTAACAGGTTTATTAAACGGTACGAACGTTCCTTTTTCAGGAAGGTACACAGTAGTAGGAAAATCCCCTCTTACTAATACGTGGGGAGATGCAAATTCAGGTGGTTTTTTCGGCCCCGAATTAAAACAGGCAGGTTATGATGCCATCTTTGTCAAGGGCATCTCCAAGAAACCGGTTTACTTATTGATTAATGATGGAAAGGCTGAAATTCGAGATGCAGACCATCTCTGGGGGAAAGATACTACTGAAACTTTAGACATTATCCGAAGTGAAGTAGGAGAGGAGAAGGTTAGGGTGGTATCCATCGGCCCTTCTGGGGAAAAGCTCTCTTTGATTTCATGTATAATTAATGACGGGGGGAGGGCAGCTGCCCGTAGTGGATTGGGAGCTGTTATGGGTTCAAAAAAATTAAAGGCAATAGCAGTGAGAGGCACTGAAAGAGTTCCTATCGATGATCCTGAAAGGTTAAAGGATATTAGTGATAGAATGCTAAAATCTCTAACAAGGAGCACACCTCCCATAACCAAGCTTATGATGAACTTGTTAAAACCAATTTTTCCTTGGATTTTAAGAAGAGGGTTGACTTTCAGGCCAGATGTGGGTTATATAACAGAATCAATGAGTAGATATGGCACAGCTATGGGTGCGTCCTCTTGTTCAGAGATGGGAGATGCTCCTTGTAAAAACTGGGCTGGAGTAGGCTCTCGTGATTTCCCAATGAGAACCAAATCTTACAAGATAAGCGATGACCATGTTGTAAAGTATAACAAAAGAAAGTATGCATGTGCCGCTTGCCCTATTGGGTGTGGAGCAATAGTAAAAATTGAAAAAGGACCCTATTCAATAGAAGAAGGACATAAGCCCGAATATGAAACTCTGGCATCCTTCGGATCGATGACTCTAAATGATAACGTAGAGTCAATCATCAAAGCAAATGACATCTGTAATCGCTATGGAATCGATACCGTTTCCGCTGGGGCAACCATAGCCTTTGCAATGGAATGTTACGAGAAGGGCATATTAACAAAGGAAGATACCGATGATATTGTGCTAACCTGGGGGAACGCCGATGGAATTATTCAAGTTATGAACAAATTAGCTAAACGTGAAGGCTTCGGCGAACTGCTTGCAGACGGGGTGAAAGCAGCAGCGGAGAAAATAGGCAAAGGAGCAGAGAAATACGCTATGCATGTGCATGGACAGGAGATTCCGATGCACGATCCAAGGCTAAATCCGAGTTTTGCAACAACCTATGTCACTGATCCAACACCAGCAAGACATACCAAAGGCGGAGCCGGCACCTTTGAATTGGGTCTTTCTTCTAACCCGCTTAAGGACGTTAAGCTTTCGAGAGTCAAGAGGTTTCAATATAAAGGCAAAGGAGACGTACACGCCACTCTAAGCAAACTTCACATAACATTGGACTCTCTTGGGATGTGTCAATTCTTGGGTTATTTTGGCTCGTTCCCCATTATTGATGTCATGGAAGCTGTTACTGGCTGGGATTTTTCAACTGAAGAGCTTATGAAAATAGGGGATAGAATTCAAGCCTTGAGACAATTATTTAATGTTCGAGAGGGAATTGTGCCATCTGATTTCAAATTACCCGATAGAATCAGAGGGGTTCCTCCGTTACCGGCAGGTCCAAGCGCTGGAATAACCATCGACTTGGACTCCATGGTTGAAGATTTTTACAAAGCTATGGATTGGAGCTTGGAGGATGGCAGACCTTCTGAAGAGAAGCTAAAGAATTTAGGATTAAAAGAGATGTTAATTAGAACTTAGCAAAAGTGATAAAGATAAAGCGCATGAAAAGCTAAGACCCAGAAATATATAAAAACCAACCACCAGTGATTCAAAGGATCAAATTCTAGCAACCAATTCGACGGTCGGATGTTAGTTGGTATAATAGTAAGAACAGAGGAGTAAACTGACAGTCAGCGAATGGAGAAAAGATTACATGCTTTGTGATGAAACTAAAAGTTCTAACAAAAATACAAAAGGTTATTTAGAAGATACAAATTACAGTCTTACGCCTATACCATAATATGATAGAATTACTATAACATATTACTAGAATATATATCTAGAGTGGAATGGAACTTTGAGGATATTACTAATAAACCCTGCATACGATGGAAGTTGGTTTCAATTTCATCCGTTGAAGAAGACATTTTCAGTATACGCAAATGGTGTTTCGCCGCCCCTAGGGCTATTGTACATAGCAACTGTTTTAGAAAATCAAGGCTATGAAGTTAATTTGATAGATAACGACGCTTTAAAATGGTCTGATGATGAATCATTAAGATTTATAGAAGAAACGCATCCTGATGTGGTCGGATTTAGCATTTTAACTGCCTCTTGTTATAAAGCCCACGGATTAGCAAAGGAGATAAAAAAGAGATATCCTGATATAAAAATATTGTATGGAGGTCCTTCAGCAACAATATATCCTGAAAGATTCATGAAAAAATACGATTTTGTGAATTACTTGATACTTGGAGAGGGGGAATATACAACACTAAATTTGCTTAGAGAGTTAGAAAATGAACAAAATTTGAAAAGTGTTAAGGGGCTGGTTTATAGAGATGATGAAATAATAGTTTTTAATGAAGCAGCACCGCCAATAAGAGACCTTGATGACTTGCCATTTCCAAATAGAAGTCTTCTCAAGACAAACTACGACCTTTCCATGTCATTGGGAGATTTTAAAGTTAGATTTACAGTAGGCAGATATACGGGAATGTTAACATCCCGTGGATGTCCTAATTCTTGTAGATTCTGTCAGGCTTGGTCCGATCATAATGGATGGCGAGGAAGGTCTGCCGAGAACGTGGTAGAAGAGTTGGAATTGTTAGAGGGGCAAGGTTATAAACACGTTTTTTTTGTAGATGATAATTTTAGCGCAGATGAAAAGAGAGTTTTCGAAATTTGCAAATTAATTAAAGAACGTGAAATTGATGTTTATTGGAGCGTTGAAATGTCAGTTGAAAATGGATCATACGAAATGTTCAAAGCGATGAAAGAAGCTGGTTGTGATTCCATTTTGTTCGGATTTGAAAGTGCAAATCAAAGAATATTAGACTATTATTGCAAGCGTATCACTCCTGAACTAAGTAGGAAAACTGTTGAAGATGCCAGAAGAGCAGGTATAAGTTGTGTCATAGGTACGTTCTTATTAGGGGCTCCAGACGAAAGCTATGAAGAAGCCAAAAGAACAGTTGATTTTGGATTGTCCTTGGACTTGGATGCTTTAATTTTATTTTCACTGTCTGTAAAGCCAAATACGCCAATTTGGAACGAGATGAAAGAAAAAGGATACCTGACCGATGATTTTATCGAAAAAAGATGGGAAACTTCCCATATAAATGTCCATGAGTTACATAGTAAACTATCAAAAAAAGAACTGGACAATCTAATAGAGGATAGCTACACGAAGTTCTTGTGGAGACCCAAATACTTAGCCAAACACCTTTATAGAAATCTGAGATATAGATTCAGAAGGATGTGGATGGCAAAAAATTTGCGAGCGATAGCACCTTTTTTAAAAGCCAGTTTAAAAACAAAGATGATGAAATAAACACGAAAATGAACTTAAAAAAGGTTAAAATAATCAAAATGTGTTCTCCACCAAAAATCTCGAAAGTTTAAAATAGTATTGTTTAAAGAAATAGTTACATGAACGTTAAATCTAGATTTAATGTTTTGAGAAATCCTGTTGCCCTGATAGCGTCTATTTTTATCATTTTATCCATGTTCTTTTACTGGTGGCGAATCTGGTTCGTCGGATCAGTAGGAGAAGGGACAGGGGTAGATGTCTATCCACATTCTTTGGTGGGCAGCGTTCCTGCATTGGGGGTGGATTTTGCGCCGGATATTGGCCACAGTTTACAGTGGTTCTTCGTTGCGCTTGTAATCATGATATTGATGATCGTCATTGGGAGCTTTTTGAAGAAGAAGATCGGAATACCTTTGATCCTTCTTTCGAGTTCAATGTGTTTAGCCATACGCTATGTCTTCAGGATGAGGCTACAAGCGAGGCTAGATGCTCTTGAAGGGGGGGCTATGATACAAGTACCGTCGCCAGAAATTGAAGGCAAAATATTAGTAGAAGGATACGAAGTCATTACGAATCTTGGGCTTGGTTATGATCTCATATTGGTGGCTGGCATAATAGGTATTCTATCGGTCATACTTCACGACAGGATCAAGATCAACCTGAAAAGATCTTGAGTTTCTATCTTTATTTTAACGTTTCTTAATATTTCTTGCTAACTAACTAATGTACTTATAGCGGTTGGCATAAGACCAATTACGCCAAATCTTCGAAGCCGTTAGTTATTATCGACTGACTTAGTTCAAACCACTAATCAGAGACTGGTGGAATTCTCCTCTTTAAAGGTTATACTTTACAGAGCCCCGAACGCCCATGTCGGACCACGGACAAGCTGCTACGCAATTGACACAAGACTTGAGTGACATAGTGTTCGTTTTCCAAAAGGCATGGCACTTTGCAACGTCAACAGGCCATCTCAATAGACCTTCCCTGTTGGAAATCGAAGTCGTTTCAGTGGTGCGTTCTCCGAATTTGATAGCCTCTACAGGGCAGCTTTTGGCGCAGAGAACACATGACTCGCAGAATTTTTGTATCCTAAATTCAACGGGTTTGTCAGGCATCAATGGCAAGTCGGTTAAAACCTTACAGATACGATTTCGTGGCCCGAATTCGGGAGTTATGAGTAGTCCATGTCTACCGAGTTCTCCCAGACCAGCGTCAATGGCAAGCGGGATGCTCTGTGCCGTGTCGTTGCCGCAGGGTATGGCAGGGTATCCCAGTGAGCGTATATATTTGGCAATCGAGGGTGCCACTTCGGACATATTGGAGTAGCCGAGGGCTGTCGCTGCGTCTCCTTCATATTCAGGAGACTTTCTGATTTCTTCCCAGTCCATTTCGACCACAAGCACTATCGCGTATTTATAGGGTATGTCAAGTTCACCAGAGTCGCCACTCAAACTACTGAAGTAGTTGGAGTACACCCAGCGTTGGTCGAGTTCACAGATACCAACAAGACTTGCTCCGTAAAATTTCGCCACCTTCTTTATCCTCTCGGACATCTCGGCTGGATCTGAAACAGGGAATTTCTTTTCGCCTACGGGCTCGTCCCAGTCGTATAGCCCACCGAAACCCATCTGATGACCATTATACCCATAATAATAAGGTTGATCGCTACCAGCTTTATCGTCCACGAATATGGCACCAGCCACGAGGGCTTGCCCCTCTATCTCCGTCGACTCATCAAAAACTTCTCTCGGAGGAGAAGCTGCATATACCTTTTTGTATTCCTCATCCCAAAAAGACCTGCAAAACATTTCATTCTTCTGATCAAATTGTTCAATTGTACCTACCACAAAATCCTCATAGGTGGGTTTATCGACTATATTGATGTAGGTGGGTCTACCCAACTCACTCTCCCTTATTCCTGTCGGTGTCGGTTGATGTATGGAGTCAACATGGACTCTCAAGGCACCCAACGTAGTGAATGTCCCGTCACAGTATGGACAGGCAAATCTGCATATTTCTACTTCATTTACGGTACCTGCTTCTTTTATTACCTCCACAGGTACCTCTACTTCCTTTATTACCTCTACTTCCTTTATTACCTCTACTTGTTTTATTACCTCTACAGGTACCCTTACTTCTTTTGGAGGCAACAAGAGAGATATGCCACCAGATCCTACAGCTACTCCAGCAGCAAATCCACCTGTGCTTGCGAGGAGTTCCCTTCTCGTTAACTTTTTAAATTTTTCTTCTTTCTTTTCCTCTGCCATGAGATCACTCTTCTATTAAAATATGACTTAATTTAACTAACAAATGTAGTAACTATTATAAGTAATTATAAGTATATATATCTTTACTCATATTAGTGGTGTTTAATTTGAATGAGGATTATAGGGTCGAAGAAAGATTTCTGAAGTGTATAGCAGACAATAACAGGAGACAAATTCTATGGTGCTTGGATAGTAGGGAAATGTGTGTTAATGATATCATAGAACAAACGAATCTAGAACAGACCCTAGTTTCATTTCATCTCAAAGCACTTAGGGGGTGTGGATTGGTAAAAAGTAGGCGAGACGGGAAGAAAATAATGTACCAAGTCACCCATAAGGGAGTGATAAACACTTTAAAATTTGTTAAAGAAGTATCTTCAGAAATCAAAGAATTGAGTATATGTGTCAAATGTAATTCGACCGAGTGAAAATAAAAAAGGTGCTCCTATTAAAAAGGAAATCGGAGTATTTGAAAAATATCTAACAATCTGGGTAGTATTATGCATATTAATCGGCATCGGTTTAGGTAGACTTTTTCCAAATATTTCAATTGCGTTAAATCAGTTTCAGTATGCTCATACCTCCATACCCATAGCCATCTGCCTATTCTTTATGATATACCCAATAATGGTCCAAATAGATTTTAGAAAGGTAATAGAAGCCGGCAAAACGCCAAAACCTGTTGCTGTTACGTTAATTGTCAATTGGGCAATAAAACCATTTACAATGGCATTTTTTGCATGGCTTTTTATGAAAATTATTTGGAAACCATTTATTTCAGTTGAAATGGCTTCCCAATATTCTGCTGGCATGATTTTATTGGGTGTCGCCCCATGCACAGCGATGGTTCTAGTATGGAGTTATTTGTCAAAGGGAAATATGGGACATACAATAGTAATGGTTGCCATTAATTCTCTGACTATGCTAATATTCTATGCCCCCCTAGCAGGTTTTTTATTGGGTGTGGCAGCCATACCTGTTCCCTGGCAAACTATCGCCTTTTCGGTTGGAATTTATGTTGGACTCCCATTAATAGCAGGGTACTTTTCAAGAAAAGAGATTTTGAAACAGAAAGGCTACGAATGGTTTGAAAATAAATTCACCCCTTCGCTTCAGATAGTATCTATCGTCGCTTTGTTGACGACCCTTGTAATTCTTTTTAGTCTCCAAGGAAACGTTATCGTCGAGCAACCTTTAGTCATTGGGATGATTGCTATACCCTTGCTTATACAAATTTTTGTGATATTTATTTTAGGGTACTGGCTATCAAAGATTCTAAAGCTCAGTTATGAGGATGCTGCCCCTACGGCTCAAATTGGGGCAAGCAATCATTTTGAAGTAGCAATTGCAGTAGCCATAATGTTATTTGGGTTAGAAAGTGGTGCAGCGTTGGCAACAGTAGTGGGGGTACTAATAGAAGTCCCAGTAATGCTTACATTGGTGAAAATCTGCTTAAAAACAAGGAGCTGGTTCTCTTGAAAGGGATCGCTCTCTATAAATTAGACCCTATCTCGAATGATATTTTTAGTTATACCAATGAAAATGCCCATTATTTGGTATAAAAGTGGGGGCGCATGATATCTGTTCCAAAAGGTAATTTGAACGAGAGCGCAAGGTATCACCATATGATCGCTGCTGGTATATTTCCATTCCAAGTGTTTAACTAATAAGCAATACCAAAACATTTATATGAGTAATAATCAATATATTTATCCTATGTCGTATATTTTTTCTGTTTTACATGGGATAAGATACTATTATGAAAACACGGAGGACTAAGGCGATGAGTAAAATCAGTATGATATTGGCATCGCTTCCAATCCTAGCGACGGTTACCGGGTCTGCTGAAGGTGTATCAGCAAAGGATTATAATCTTACTGTTGTAGCTGAAAAACAAGAAGAAAAAATAATAGTTTCTGGGAAAACAAATCTACCTGAT
>JBHPDI010000032.1:0-12928 GCA_042577985.1 Halobacteriota archaeon
AATACATCGGTTGTTCTTGGCAAATTGGAAAAAAAAATGATAGAATTTAAAAATTTAGGTATAGTGGATAAAAATCTAAGGTCAATTAACGATTTAGGATTTGAAACACCGACTGAAATACAGGAAAAATCTCTTCCCCATATACTGGAAGGAAAAGATGTAATTGCTGGAAGTGCAACAGGGTCTGGAAAGACTCTTGCATTTGGAATGGGTATAATACAAAATATTGAGGCAGGGCAGGGGATACAGTCACTTATATTGGCACCAACCCGAGAGCTTGCTGAACAGATTCATGGAGACTTAAAGGATTATTCAAAACACAAGCGAATGAGTATCACGGCGATTTACGGTGGTGTATCAATAAATCCGCAGTTTGAGGCCTTGAAAAAAGCTGATATTGTTGTGGGAACTCCTGGAAGGATTCTTGACCATCTTCAGAGAAGGTCTCTTAATCTTTCGAGGATTAAGATATTAGTTCTCGATGAAGCAGACAGAATGCTTGACATGGGTTTTCTTGATGATGTTACTGCAATTATGAGTCAGTGCCCAAGAAAAAAACAAACACTATTGTTTTCTGCAACAATTCCTCCTAATATTGAAAATCTGACGAGAAAATTTATGAACAATCCCATAAGAATAAGTTTAGATTGTTATGTTGACCCCAGACTCCTCAAACAGGTTTACTATGATGTTGCTCCAAATATAAAATTTTCTCTCTTGTTTCATCTTCTGAAACAAGAAAAAGGTGGACTTGTAATGGTGTTCTGCAATTCACGCTCCTATACGGATATTGTTTCAAAAAATTTAAACAAAGTAGGGATTAATGCAATGGGCATTCATGGCGGGCTTACACAATATCAAAGGACCAAGGTTTTGTCAAAATTCCATTCTGCGGATGTTTTTGTTCTGGTTTGCACAGATGTTGCATCCCGAGGCCTTGACGTACCAAATGTTTCTCATGTGTATAATTATGATATACCTCATGACAGCAAACAATATATACACAGAATTGGAAGGACTGCAAGGGCAGGTGAATCTGGTAAAGTTATTAATCTTCTAAGCCCGATGGACCATGATTATTATAATCGTGTTTTGAGAGAATTTGATTTAACAATTGAAAAAGCGGAAAAACCATTTATAGAAAAAATCGATTTACATCAATCGCCTAGAAGACGAAGTAATAAGCCATCTACTTTTGGACGACAAGGAATGGGAAAACCAAAATTTAGAAGGAGAAAGTCCCTTAGTTGCTAGAAACCTATAAGAACTTAATTCCTAAATTATTTATACTCCAATATATTTCCTATTTTCGAAATGAAAATAGCATTAATTGGTTGTGGAAATATTGTTGGAGGATTTTATAATTTATTTAATTCCAGAATTGAGGATCGAAGGAAAAAACAGGTATTATTATTGAATTGGCAAAAGTTGTTAATCGAAGTTCTGGTGTAGAAAAAAAATATAATATGCCTAATAAAATTTTTACAACAGACTATGATATATTAAATGATGATACAATTTCTATGATGATTGGGCTGACTGGAATTGTATATTCAGCAAAAGATATTATTCTAAGTGCTTTTGATAAAGGTAAGTATGTTGTAACGGCCAATAAAGCACTGATTGCTAAGTATGCAAAAGAATTGTTTACAAAATATTCAGAAAAGAAAGTAATTTTTAAGTTTGAAGCAGCTGTTTGGGATGCATTCTAATAATAAGGTCTCTTCAGCAAAGTTTTGTTTCAGATGAGATTGAATCATTTTATGGTATCCTTAATGGGAAAACAAATTACATTCTTACACTTATGAAAAACGGATTAAGTTATAAATATGGATTAGCTGAAGCTCAGGAAAAAGGATTTGGAGATAGTCATTTCGATTAGCGGTCTCAAAAGGAGTATAGGCCATTACAATCCAAGGACTATTTAATCCAAGAAAAAAATATTCAATCAACTAAAAAATGAAAATGAAGAGAAAAATGTCTTCTTTAGAATCAGTGGTTGAAAAACTAAGGGAAAAAGCAGTTCCTGCCCAACTGGAAGGGATGGCCAGATACGGCATGGTAACCGAGCAAAGAATGGGCGTAGCCATTCCTGAGATTAGAAAGATAGCCAAGCAATCGGGGAAGTATCATAAACTGGCTCTTGAATTGTGGAAGACCGGAATCGCTGAGGCAAGAATATTGGCTTCGATGGTGGATGAGCCCGAGAAAACGACAGAGCATCAGATGGAAGATTGGGTAAAGGATTTCAACTCATGGGATGTCTGTGACCAGGTCTGCATGAACCTTTTCGATAAAACACCCCTTGTTTGGAAAAAGATATTGGATTGGTCTGAGCGACGAGAGGAATATATCAAAAGGGCAGCCTTCGCTTTGATAGCCTGTCTGGCATGTCATGATAAGAATGCAGAAGATGGCAGATTCATTGAGCTGTTTCCCGTAATAAAGCGGGGCGCAACTGACGAGAGAAATTTTGTTAAAAAAGCCGTAAACTGGGCATTGAGGAACATCGGGAAAAGGAATCTGGAATTAAATAAACAGGCCATAAAGGTTGCAAAAGAACTGCTGGATATGGATTCCAAGGCTGCGAGATGGATTGCCAGGGATGCTATCCGTGAGCTTGAGGGTGAACCTGTACAAAAAAGGCTGAAAAAGTGATTTTTTTTTGAATATCTCTATTCATTAAATCCGGAATGCAGATTAGAAAATCTTCATCAATAACTTTTAACTTTCAAAATATATTTTTTCATTAGGCCAGGGAATCACCAGTTATTTCAAAATTTACAACTAAACATCCCCCTCTTTTCCAAATATCTTTGATGATAATCTTCTGCTTTATAGAACATTGTTGACTTACTTATCTCAGTCACAATTCTTTTCTTTTTCTTTTTTTCTTGTTCACTTTTTGATTTTATTGCTGTGTTTTTTTGATCATCATCGTGATAAAATATAACAGACCTGTATTGGGTTCCTATGTCAGGACCCTGTCTATTCAATTGTGTTGGGTCATGGATTGACCAGAAGATATCTAATAAAGACTCATAGGTTATCTCGTCAGGATCATATTCTATTTGAACAACTTCCGCATAGCCTGTTTTATCGGTGCAAACTTGCTCATATGTCGGGTTTTTTATGGTGCCCCCCATGTACCCTGCTGCGGTATTAACAACGCCTCTAAGTTTCCTGAATGTTTCTTCAACATGCCAAAAACATCCGGCTCCAAAAGTTGCTTTTTTTGTTTTCATTTTTCTTTAAAATCCAATGCTACCGAGTTTATGCAATATCTTTTTCCTGTGGGTTCGGGGCCATCCTCAAAAATATGACCAAGATGGCTTTCGCATTTTTTGCAAATAACCTCGATTCTGTGCATGCCATGGCTATCATCTTCTATGAATTCGACAGAACCGTCATTGGCATCATAGAAGCTTGGCCATCCGCATCCGGATTCAAATTTTGTGTCCGAGGAAAACAACTCGTTCTCACATGCAGCACAAACATATCTGCCGTTCTTGTCAAATTTAACGTATTTTCCACTAAAGGGAAGCTCTGTTCCCTTTCCCCTGAGGATATGATACTGTTCAGGATTAAGCTTCTTTTTCCAGTATTCTTCTGTCCTTTTTCTTTCTCTATCCATTTTTTTTCCTTCTTAAATTTTGGATATGATGTATTTACAAAGCCAATGGCAATATAAAATGGATTATTAAATTATTATGGCTATCACCTCTCAAAAAAGCTTTCATTCAGATTCCCGGTATTTGAGTAACCTCTTTTTTCCCAATAGCCCTCATAATCAGGGTTGTCAGATAATTCAATCTTGGTTATCCATTTTATCCACTTATAGCCCCACTTGCTTTGGGCAACCAGCTGAAAAGGAAAACCTCTTTCTTGGGGGAGTGTTATATTGTTCATCTCATAGGCCATGATAATATCGTTGTCCATGATATACTCGAGAGGAAAACTTGTGGTGTAACCGTCATAGGCATAAAATATCACCGTGGTTGCGTTTGGTGAAGGATCCGCCTGCTCAATTACATCCTTAACCAATACTCCCTCCCAAAGTATTTTTACACTCCAGCCTTCAACACAATCCAAAGTCACAACTTGCTGATAATGCTGATGGTTGTTAATGACGTCATCATAACTGTAATTCCTAGGATTTTCAACAAGCCCCGAAATCTCCAGATTGTAGTTTTCTTTTTCGATGTATTGGGTGCCTTTTATTGAATTTTCACGAAAATCCTCTGCAGAAGAAAGTTTTTGACCTTCGTAATCTCTAATCTCAACCTCATCCAAGGTTATTGGTTGTTCAACGCATCCAATAAAAAATAGTACTAAAACAACAACCAAAATTTTTTTAATCATGGATTGTCTCTATGAAGATTATTATTTTTTATATTATAAATCATTAATCTAGCTATGTTTACTAAATTTAAAAAATCTGCATATATCATATACTATAATCGACACGACAAGGGTGTTATGATATTTTTTTCATCTTTAGATTATTAAATATGGATTCTAGTTCTTAGTATTGAAAATAAATACGTACGTATAAGATACGTCTTTTATGCCTAGTAATTCATCTATATGCGCTTACTTATGATCTGCTTACAAAACTATCGCATGCCTCTTTTTTATTAGTAATTAAATTACACTTAAAGTAACAAATCTCGTTGTCGATAGTCTCTTGACCCTAAATCCTTGTCCATCAACATTGAGTAACAACCAACTAATGAACGTACTTGCTTTGCGAAATCACCAAAATCCGCTAATGTGAACAACCTCGATAAAGCCCTAGCAAATCTCTCTAAGATTATAATCAGTCTAAGATTGATTTCTTTATATCCACCTAAATTGTCAGTATCGCCATCATTTAATTTCTTTAAAATGTCTTCTCTGGTTGGAAGTTTGAGGACCATTTTTTCAATCTCTTCCCAAGCTTCATCTGGATCTTTATGGCATGATTCTCCTTCCACAACTATGTCTAGGTTGTAATATCGCCCTCCCTGTGCAAAATCAGAAAGACGGGAGATTATTTCTATCAAATCTTTATCATTTTTTAGAAAATCAATATCTGCGGATGAATAATTCTTTTCTGCACAAACCGATAAGAGTCTACCAAGCAAATAATCAAACTTGTGTCCTTTTGAGTTTTTATATGGTCTTTTTTCAAATTCCCCAAGCTCATCCATAAATGCAAGACAAAGAAGACACTTAATCAATCGTTCAAAACCACTGGAAAGCAGTAAGATTGGCGCATGATAAAAATCATTTGAACCGCTTATCTTTTGCAAATCGCCCATTCCTTTCTTCAATAATTTAATTGAAGTTTCGACTTCCTTTGACAAACAACTTTTCTTCTGTGCTAATTTTTCCTTCTCCAAAGCCATTTGCTTATGATTGCGCATAACACCTTATATCTAAACTCTCTCATACTTAACTTAAGGCAATCTATATTAAGGGGTTAACGTAATAAGGACATTGAAGGGGATCAGGGAGGTCAATTTAACATGAAAAAAGCAGTAGTAATCATTCTTTTTTTGGCTTTGATTACATGTGCTTTTTCAGGATGTACCGAAGAGGGTCCAGTCGAAATAAAGTCAGAGCAAGCAGCACCAGCACCACGACCAGCACCAATGCTTGCACCGATGCCTGCAACAGGTGCAGCACAAACAGACTATCAGTATGTTGATACTGATACAGAGCAGAAGATCATCCAAAGGGCTTCCTTGAGCATCGAAGTAGTAGATTTCCAAGCAAGCTCTAACGCACTTATTCTAATAGTAGAGAGATCGGATGGTTTTGTTTCTGATTCTTACTCCTATGTCACAGGTACTGGACTCAAGAGAGGAGACTTTACGATCAGAGTGCCAACTGATGAGTTTCTGTCGGTTATCTCAGAAATAGAGCAGATCGGCACTGTAAAGTCAAAACACACATCAGGACAAGATGTTACAGAAGAATACATCGATTTGAAGGCGAGAATTGACAATTCGGAGAGGCAGGAGCAAAGACTATTAGAAATACTTGACATGGCTAATAATACGCAGGAAGTTCTTGAAGTTGAGAGAGAGATATGGCGTGTGAGGAGTGAAATCGAACAGCTCACCGGGCGCATAAACTATCTTGAGAACCGCATTGAGCTTTCAACGATTTCCGTTTCATTATACGAGCAAGAACCGATAACCCATAGCTGGGGAATAAGGGACGCTTTTCGTGCTGCCTTCGAAGCTTTCGTATCGGTGATACGAGGATTCATAATTCTGGTAGGATACGCCGTGCCAATATTGATCTTGGTTGGTCTCGGCTGGCTCATCAAATCGAAGCTGATGCCAAAATTACGGAAGGGGAAAGAAGGCAAAGTTAAGGAATGATAGATACGATAAAAAATGGAGAATTGATGTGATAGGTCAATTTCATCATTGTCTGATATGACAAGGGTATTTAATTATTAAATCCTAAGAATAACACAAAGTAAATCAAGATTTTATGAGTTAAACTACACAACTAATGGGGTGGATGTAGAACTACCAACATTATCTCAAAATATCTTCAGTAGTTTTTGCGATTGCACTTGCCATCTCACTGAGTCTTGCACTTCCTCCAAGATCATATGTTGTCATTTTCCCCTCTGAAATAACCTTTTCCGTGGCTTGAAAGATCGCTCGGGCTTTCTCATTTTCACCCAAATACTCGAGCATCCACGCACCTGCAAGTATGGTTGCCGTGGGATTTACCCAATCCTTTCCGGCATACTTGGGAGCAGAGCCATGGGCAGGCTCGAACATCGCATATTTATCTCCAAAGTTTGCCGAATATATCAGGCCAATGCTTCCTACTAGGGCAGCACACTCCTCACTTAGTATGTCCATGAAGAGGTTAGTTGATAGTAGGATCTTTTCATTGAATAATTGGGGGTTTTTGATGAGCTGTTGGGCCATGTTATCAACGTGATAATCCCATATCTCGATATCTGGGTAGTCCTTTCCGACCTTTCGAACCTCGTCTAGGAAAACTCCGCATGTCAGCTTTAGAATATTGCTTTTATGGATGGCCACCACAGTCTCTAAACCTCTACGCCGTGCCTCTTCAAAAGCATATTTGGCAATCCTATTACATGCTGATCTGGTTATCCTCCGAATTGCGATATAGGTATCCTCATCCTTTTGAGTCTCTGATCCATAGTAGAGGCCCTCCGTCCCCTCTCTAATACAGATAAAGTTGACATCGCCCAATGGCTTAGGAGTATTCGGGAAGGTCTTTATGGGACGGATGTTTGCATAAAGATCTAGTTTTTGTCTTATTGAAACAGCCACGCTTTTGAGTGTGCCCCCTCCCCCAGGCGTGGTGGTGGGTCCTTTGAAACATGCATTTGTCTCATTCAAAATATCCCATGTATCTTCAGGAATTAGTGATTCCCCCCCATGTTTTTTCCACCAATCAAAGCCTGCATCGCATAGAATCATCTCAAAATCGTGATCGGTAGCATCTAAAACCTCTATTGCACCATCGACAAGTTCTGGCCCAACTCCATCTCCCTTTATCACTGCTATCTTTTTGCTCATAGGATCACTCCTGCTCAGAAAATCCACCTTTTGCATTTAGGTATGGCATCAAACCACCAGCATTTAACAAATTCTGCATGAATTTTGGTATCGGCTTAAATTTGTATTCTTTTGACTTCGTAATATTTCGGATTATTCCTAAATCGAATTCCACCTCAAGCTCGTCCCCTTGATACACTTTATGCGATATGTCTCTGCATTCGATCAGAGGCAAACCAATATTAAAGCAATTCCTGTAGAATATTCTTGCAAACGATTCTGCGATAATACATGAAACGTTGCATGCTTTTATCACCAAAGGTGCTTGCTCGCGTGATGATCCACATCCAAAATTGCTGTCAGCGACGATTATTAGATTCTTAATTTTTTGTGAATCTTCATAGAAAGCGGGATCGATCGACTCAAATGCATGTGATGCCAATTTTGTTGTGTCAAGCTCGTCATACTTGTACTTTCCTGCTATGATCTCGTCGGTATTCGTGTCTTTTGGAAATATCCTTATTACTTGTCCTTTTATAATCACTTATATCCCTCTGGGATCTGTTATCTTTCCGGTTATTGCGCTAGCGGCAGCCGTAGCAGGACTACATAGGTATATCTCAGACTTATCATTTCCCATCCTCCCCTTGAAGTTTCTATTTTGGGTTGATAATGCCACCTCTCCGTCTCCTAGGGCAACCGTCCTACCAATACAGAATCCGCATCCTGGAGCCCCGATGGATGCTCCTGCTCGCAAAAAATTCTCTATGATGCCCCCCTCATGAATGGCTTGAATAAGGATGCTCCTGCTAGCCGGATATACCACCAATCTTGTATCCTTTGCGACCTTTTTTCCTTTCAGCATCTCAGCAGCTATGCGAAGATCCTCCATGCGTCCATTTGTACAAGAGCCGATGCAGACCTGGTCTATTTCCATACCTTCGAGTTCAGCCACCGAAGCAACTTTGTCTACTCTATGGGGGTATGCTATCATTGGCTCTAGGTCAGATGCTTCTATGACCAGTTCTTCCTTGTAGGTTGCATCCTTGTCAGGGTTCAAAGCCTTGTATTCGTTGCCCCTTCCCTGTGACTCCAGAAAGATTTTGACCTTTTCGTCAGCTCTACATAACCCTGTCTTACCTCCGGCTTCGATTGCCATGTTACACATAGTCAGTCTTGATTCTATGCTCATTTTATCAACGGTGTCACCTAAAAACTCCATAGACATGTAAGTCGCTCCGTCTGCTCCTATTTCTCCAATTATGTGCAAGATAACGTCTTTTGAGTATACTCTCTCTTTTAACTCTCCTATCACTTTGAACTTGAAAGATTCCGGTACCTTGAGCCAAGTCCTTCCGTAGGTCATGATCGCACCTATGTCTGTGGAGCCCATTCCGGTGCTGAAGGCACCAAGAGCGCCGTGGGTACATGTATGGCTATCACCCCCAATGATGATCTTCCAAGGGGCTGCGAATTTTTCTACAACGATCTGATGACAAATTCCGTCTCCATTCTCAAAGAAATGTATTTTATTCTCCCTAGCGAATTCTCGCATGAACGTGTGTACGTTGGAGATTTTTTCGCTTGGTGAGGGGGATGCATGATCACATATTCCTATTACTTTGTTTGGATCAAAAACCTCTCGTTTTCCCGAAAACTCCATTTGCTGAATCGCAAGTGGCATGGTCCCATCATGAGCGAAAACGAGATCTACAGGAGTGACGATCATATCTCCGGCATTGACGTCAATATTAGTTTTAGCCGAAAGTATTTTTTCAGCCATCGTTTGGTTGCTCATAGAATCATAGGTAATACGCTTCTTATATAGGAGTTTTTATCTTTGCTTAGATAAATAGATGGATAAAGGTACGAATGTGAACTCAAAGATACAACTTTATAAGGTTGCGGTTAGGTTGGCAGAGGAAATCAATGCTGCAGCGATCATAGTTGACGATGATATCCAAAAGAGATTGGAGACGAATATTCCGATTCTAGTTGCAATGCAGGAACGGCAGGGTGATTTGACTAGGATATATCAACTGAGAGAAGTTGTCTTGGGTGCGTATATTGAAGGCAAACTAAAGATGAATGACATTGTTGTGGGAATCCTTGGCAACATACTCATTGCATATAATCTGAGCGAAGAGCCAATCATCCGAAGTTTGAACAAAAGCGCTGACAGGGTGGCGCCGAAAGTGACTCAAAACATTTTGGATATGTCCTTGCAACTTGGCTACGAAGGTAGAGAGGGCAAGAGAGTGGGAACTGCTTTTACTATAGGCGACTCGGCTGAGGTGCTAAAGAGGTCGCATCAGCTTATTCTCAATCCCTACGAGGGACACAGCGCTGAAGATAGAGATGTGACTAATCAGGATAATTGGGAAACGATAAAGGATTTCGCACAATTGGACGGAGTGTTCGTCGTTGATGAGAATGGAAAAATCTTGTCAGCTGGCAGATACCTTGATGTGAATGCCATGGGCATAAAAATACAAAAAGGGTTGGGTGGAAGACATATAGCTGCAGCTGCGATAACAAGAGATACAAACGCGATTGCTATCACCGTATCACAAAGTGGCGGAACAGTTCGAATCTATAAAGACGGACTACAAATTGCTGAGATCGAACCGCACTAGTTTTTTTTAAAAGAAGAGTAGGTTCTTGTAGCTATCCATCTTTAAGATAAAATTGCGGTAGATCAGAACCATCGAACTACAAATTCTGCACACCTACTCTATAATTTTTGGTAAGATGCTTTAGTTTCATCATCCTGCCATATCTTTTAGAGAAACTCTTAATAAAATAGATAAAATCCAGTCCAGTTTTCATATATTTTCACATTCGAATATGTGGAAACTTTTCACGTAGGCTATTCCAACATTTAATTTTGATATTTCGCTATGACGAATTTGATAATTAATAGCCTTTTTTTATTGTATGTCGGATTTTATTTTTTAATCAATTAAACTACCTCATAATATTCCCTGGGGTTTTTCAGCGATATACATTTGTTAAAATCTCTTCGATGCTGCCTTGCTATATTTTGGATCTATCTCTATGGCTTTTTCAATGCATTCTGCTGCTTCATCATGTTTTTCGAGACTTTCCAGTGCAACGCCCTTGTTATACCAGGCATCCGCATGGTTTGGACATATCTCTATGGCTTTTTCAAAGCATTCGATTGCATCCTCATATCTTTCAAGGATTCCAAGTCCTATGCCTTTATCAGACCAGGCATCCGCATGGTTTGGACATATCTCTATGGCTTTTTCAAAGCATTCGATTGCATCCTCAAATCTTTCAAGGATTCCAAGTGATATGCCTTTTTTGGACCAGGCTTCTGCACAGTTTGGATCTAATTGGGTAACACGATCCAATATTTTTTCAGCGTCATTGTGAACTTCATTTTTACCCAACCAATTAGCAATAACAAGCAAATCTTCTACATCACTAACTTCAGTCAGTTCCAAAGCTTCATCTAATTTCCTTTCCTTAAGAAGCTTATTGATTCTCTCTATTCTCTTGTCTTTTGTTTTATTTTCGGACATTCTTATTCCTCATATAGTCTATCAGTGTAATTTCGATTAACTCATTATATACGAAGTTTGGTATATATAAATAAAACGAAATTCGCATTTTTTCCAATTTTGGAATTATGTATAAAACTTTGATTTGACATTTTGCTCATTACATCTAATATCCATTATTATATCCAGTGGCTCTTTTTCTTTTCCACTTATTCTTTCATATTATTGTTTATCACTCTCAACATCCTAAATAATACGCGTTGTCAAAGTGTTGCATGCTATTAACAAGGAGAGTCAGACAACAAAAGGCAATCTACGAATGACGAAATAACTATTTTTCACATATTCTTGTCTACCTTTTTTGATTTAGACGTAGATAAAACATCACGGCAAAAGCATGACTGATTAAGGCAAATCCGATCCAAGACATAGTTTTTGATATATCTAAACCCCCAAAGCATATTATGATTACACCAATAACTCCTATCGATATCTCATATGAGATGCGACTTAGATATACTATTTTGGAATTGGCTTTTTTCCCTAATTCTTTAAAAGTTTCTGGTTCTTTCGAATCTCTGGTAATATGCATTATCCAGAATTGATTAAGGTTTTGGGATGCAGCCAAGATGCCCATCACAAACAGCATAATTGATGGATTAAACCAAAAGGCAAATATCGCACATAACACAAAATTCATAAATATCCAACGTTTCCATCCAGCTCTCTTCGCGATCGGATTTAATTCCAACTCCAAGGTTGGAGTTACGTACCACGTGGTCAATAGATCTAAAGCTCGCCCAGTTAACGCGATGGCAAAGTTGATTAAGTACTGCGAAGTTAAAAAAGCCAAGATAGTTACAATCAAATCATTTATCAAATGAGACATTTTTCTACCTCAACACATTTTCCTTGAATTGAATTAGAATGTATCTAAGATTCACTTGCATAATTTCTATATAAACCACTTTAACTTCTTATATCGCACATGACTTTTTCGTGTAGCTCAGGGCACATCTTGTAATATTTTAAATAAAACTTATATAAAATTATATCTCTCGGACTCAAGATCAAAACAAAATATAATCACGCCTCTTTTACAAATTTTCACCTATCCAAGTCAGTCTTATAATATTTTGTTTCTTTAGTAGTATGTTGTGTTTCTAAAGAAAATTAAATATTTAAATAAAAAATAATAAAATACCTATTGACAATATCCTTATATACGATAACATAAAGCTAGATAAGACCTTTTATGATCTATAGGTAAATATAGGGGTATTAAATGACCAGGAAGAAAAAGACGATCGAGCGAGTAAAAAAGCTAATGAATCAGCCTAAAATGATCCGAGACATTGGCATTGTCGCTCATATCGACCATGGTAAGACTACTCTGACTGATAGCTTGCTAGCTGGAGCAGGTCTCATATCTCAAGAGCTGGCAGGAACACAGCTTTTCATGGATTTTTATGAATTAGAACAAGAAAGGGGAATAACGATTAACGCAGCGAACGTCTCAATGGTTCACGAGTTCAAAGGCGAAGAATATCTCATCAATCTGATAGATACGCCAGGTCACGTAGATTTTGGCGGTGACGTCACCAGAGCAATGAGAGCAGTTGATGGTGCAATAGTTGTAGTAGATGCAGTAGAAGGTATTATGCCACAGACAGAGACTGTACTACGCCAAGCACTAAAGGAGAACGTCAAGCCTGTTTTATTTGTAAACAAAGTTGATCGTCTCATCAATGAGTTGAAGGTCGATAAAAAAGAAATGCAGTTCCGCCTGAGCAAGTTAATCGATGAAGTAAACGAACTTATAAAGGGCATGAATAAAGAAAGATATGAGCAGGGTTG
>JBHPDI010000033.1:0-12659 GCA_042577985.1 Halobacteriota archaeon
TTAAAAGGTTGGGATAAGCATTTCTGCTTATCTCTTTATTTTTTGATCTTCAATTCCAAAGATAAACGCATTTTTTCATAATATGCAGCCTAGACTCCAGAACCAAGAAATCAAGGTCAACAGGTCCCAAACATAAAATATATACGATACGCAAGCGATACTTTAATGAAGCTAAATGAATCTAAAGACGAGTGGCGCCGAGGCAACCATTGAATCACGTGATGGATACGTGTTCAAAAAGCGAATACCAAAGCGCTATAGGATCAAAGAATTGGATGAGCAGATTCGACGAGAGCGCACGAAGTATGAGGCAAAAATGATCTCTGAGGCTCGCAGATCGGGTATTCCTACACCCATCATCCATGACGTCACCGATTATAATATAGCGATGGAATATCTGGATGGTCCACAGCTTAAACATGCAATCGATGTGAAGCTATGCAAGAGAATCGGAGATCTCGTAGGAAGACTTCATAGCTCGGGCATCATCCATGGAGATCTGACCACTTCAAACATGATTCTTTCGCAAGGAAGAATCTACCTAATCGACTTTGGACTGGCATACTTTGATAAGAGCATCGAAGCACGAGGTGTAGATGTGCATGTGCTCTTCCAAACATTCGAAAGCACACATGACGAACATAGGGCTCTGATAAATGCGTTCATCGAGGGATATAAAAAGACGTTTGATGGCGCTAAAGAGGTAATACAACGTGTAAAGTCGATAGAATCAAGAGGAAGATACAGAACGGAAAGACTATGAAAACCGTTTATTTTGTAACCGGAAACCCTGGAAAGGTTAGAGAAGCAAAGGCGATGTTTGAGAAGTTAGGAATAGATATACAGCAACTAGCTTATGAGTATCCTGAACTCCAATCTAATGACTTGGAGGAAATTGCAAAATATGGTGCAAAGGACGCTGCTAAGTATTTGAAAACGCCCATTATTGTGGAGGATGCAGGGATATTTATCTCTGCATTAAAGGGTTTCCCCGGCCCATATTCGTCCTTCATTTTCAAATGCATTGGCAACGAAGGCATACTGAAGTTAATGAGAGGCGTAAAGAATAGAAATGCCCAATTCACATCTGTTGTCGGATATTGTGAACCCGGTAAAGAGGCGATAACCTTTAGTGGTTATGTGGAGGGTGAGATCTCAGACGAGCCTCGGGGAAAGATGGGTTTTGGTTATGACCCGATTTTTCTTCACCAGAAAAAGACGTTTGCCCAGATTTCCACCGAAGAGAAAAACAAAGTATCACACAGATATATGGCAATGAGGAAATTTGCAGAATGGTTTTGCAAAGATATTTAACATATGTGAGGATGTATAATGGAGGTACATCATGGAAAAAAAGAACATTAAAAGTAATTCACCAGAATGGTTAGAACTAGACTCAAAAGAGATTGAACAGATAGTTCTTGAGCTAAGAGGTCAAGACATGTCATCTTCTGAGATCGGATTGATCCTACGAGATAGATATGGGGTACCAGATGTAAAACTTGTAACGGGAAAGAAGATTACCCAAATTCTAAGAGAGAAAAATGTAGGACCAAAGGTTCCTGAGGATCTGCAGAACTTGATCACAAAAGCGCTTGGATTAAAAAAACATCTTGATATAAATCCAAAGGATGTGCATAACAAAAGGGCGCTTCAACTTACCGAGTCACAAATCAGGCGACTAGTTAAGTATTATAAAAATAATGGAAAACTCCCAAAAGATTGGATTTATAATCTAAAAACGGCTGAGATATTGATCTCAAGATAAAAATGATTGAGCTATTGGCAGAGTCTGCAGAATTGGCAGCACAAATGATTGTCAAGCATGATTATGTGCGGGTCATATCGCATAACGATGCCGATGGTATAACTTCTGCAGGCATAATCTGCAATGCTCTATACCGAAGGAATATAAAATTTCATGCCAGCATTATAAGTCACCTTGATGAAGCATTTGTCAGAAAGTTAGAAGATATTACGACTATATTTTGCGACATGGGTAGTGGTCAGCCAGATCTGATTCCAAGCGATGCGATCGTACTTGATCATCACATACCTACTGAAAAGGATACAGAGCACCTACAAGTAAATCCACACCTGGTAGGAATCGATGGCTCTTTTGAGCTTTCTGCATCCGGGGTTACCTATACCGTCGCTAAGTACCTTGGCAATAATATCGACCTCTCGGGCCTAGCGATCGTAGGGGCACTTGGAGATTGTCAGCCAATGGTCGGGGCTAACAGAGACATTCTGGATGAGGCCCTAGAGCACAATATCGTTACGAGTGAGTATAGTCTAAAACTCGGCGATGGCGACCTCAAAGAATCGCTCATTTATTCGACCGATCCATATATGGACGTTACTGGTGATGCGGATAAAATCCAGAAATTTCTAGATGATTTAGGCATCGGTGGAAAAATAGGTGATCTTACTCCAGAAGATTTGCAACTTTTGATATCTGCGTTGATGCTAAAAGTTATGAAAAAAGCGTCTGTAGATGCCATAGAGTCGTTGATAGGCGAATCCTACAAACTTAATTATGAGGTAATATCAGATGCCTCCCTATTAGTAAAGATGACTAATTCGTCTGGTAAACTGGGAGAGACTGGGCTTGCTCTGGCATTATGTTTAAGGGATGTAGAAGCTAAGGATCAGACATATCAACTATGTTTAGATTACCAAAAAAGGATTATCTCAGAAATGAAAAAGGCAGAGCAGGATATCAAAGAAGGGGTCAGCATTCGATATGTTTATTCATCTGATGAGAAGATTGTCGGAGCATTAGCAAGCACTATCATTCAGTACGTAGCACCAGATAAACCCATACTTGTGATGAATGAGGATAAAGGCAAAATAAAAATCTCCGCCCGAGGAACAAGAAAACTTTTGCAGAAAGGATTGGACCTATCGGTTGCGATGTCCGAAGCAGCAAAAAATGTGGGTGGCGTTGGAGGTGGACACGACATAGCATCTGGTGCAGCTATCCCGGTTGGAACTGAATCGAAATTCCTCAAGGATTTGGATGCCGTCATAACAGAGCAGTTGGGTTTTAAAGGTGAATGCGAATGAATAATTGCAAATGCAAGGGTAAAATCATGACAACCCATAAAAGATGCCATGTCATCATGGATGCAATCAAACCGGATAATACCCAAAACATGCTAACCACATGTAAAAATGGAGAGATTACAACAGAGTTTGTGATTGATGGAATAGGAACGTTAATTGCAACCGTGGACGATTATCTATTGAATCTGAAGATTGCTGATGAAATTACGAGTGATGAAGATGGATGAACCGAAATTTCATCTAATTGGGCATTTCAAGTTGAGTGGTGATGCTGCGAAGTTAAAAGAAGATGTAGCTAAACTGATTTTCAAAGCGAATGAGGATATTTTAAGAAAAGGTGCGCCTTCCGGAAAAGGTGCAAAAGTCATCAACTGGGATCTCGATAAGAATGTCATCACGGTCGAAATCAAATCAGATCGATATGTGAGAGCGCATGACGCGCTGATTAGACTGAGGAAAGTCCTGGCAGCCTTATTAGGAAAACATCACATTGGGATCAGGGGGATTGGAATAGAGGAGTTCACCATCCAAATGCCGTCTGAAGAGCCTCTCAAAAAGAATATTCCTTTTGTAAAAGACATGAGATATGAAGATGGCAAGATTTTACTTAGCCTGGATGTGGATGAGCAACAAATAGAGAACAAGATCCCGGACAGGATTATCAGTCTTATCTCTGAAAAAGTCGAATCACGGAAATACGGTAAAAAGGAACATTGGGAACTTTTAGGGGAAAGCAAGAAGAAGATCCATAAATTCAAGGAAGACCCGACAAAAGAGCTGACGAAACGCAGGTGGATAAAACATGGCTCTGGCAGGGGTCAATGGGTCTTTGGACCCCAGATAACAAGAGTTTTCAGGGCTTTTGGCGAGATTATAGAAGAAGAAATTCTTCGCCCTCTTGGATATAATGAAATGATGTTTCCAAAGATGGTGCCATGGGACGTCTGGAAGAGATCCGGTCATGCGAAAGGCATCTACCCAGAAATGTATTATGTTTGCCCCCCTAAGACGAGGGATCCTGAATATTGGGAAGAAGTCATGGACTATTACAAGGTCACGCAAGAAGTGCCCCTGGATCTCATCAAAGAGAAAATCGATTATCCAATAGGGGGGATGTGTTATGCCCAATGCCCCCCATTCTGGGTGTTTTTACAGGGTGAAACCTTACCTGATGACATTTTTCCCATATTCCTCTATGACAGGTCCGGAACATCCCATAGATATGAGAGCGGTGGCATTCATGGTATTGAGAGAGTTGATGAGTTCAATCGCACCGAACTAATTTGGATTGGAACGCAGGATCAGGTAATTGAACACTCCAAGAAATTGCAGGAGCGATACCAACACCTGTTCGATGATATACTGGATATACAATGGAGAAATGCATGGGTTACGCCCTGGTTCATGGCACAGGAGGGATTAACCGGCCTAGCAGAGACCAGAGAGGTCGGCACGATCGACTATGAGGCATACATGCCATACAGGAACGACTGGTTAGAATTCCAGAACCTGAGCGTTAACGGGAGCAAATATCCCGACGGATTCAACGTGAAACTACAAAGTGGAGAGAAGCTCTGGTCTGGCTGCTCTGGAATAGGGATGGAAAGGTGGGGTGCCGCCTTTTTCGCCCAGAAAGGGCTTGACGTTGAGAATTGGCCTAACAAATTTAGAAAAAAAGTGGGAGAACTACCAGAAGTTTTTAAATTTTTATAGCAATGGATGGGTTGGCGATAAGTTTACATAATTAAGAATAAAAATAGAAGATATTAATTACACTTTTTAGCATCCCATTCAACTAAACCTTAAATAATGATTTAAAAAATTATTAAAACATGAAAGACAGAAAAATCATGAAGGTTGGATCGAGTTACATGATCACTTTGCCCATGGACATCGTGAGAGGCTTCGGATGGGACGAGAACACCATGACAAAGGCTTATGTAACGGGAAGTTGCTTGACGATTATGCTATATCCAATTTTTTTTACTCGATTTTCAGCTGCCGATGTCATAGCCTCGGTTGCAACAAAATAATATTTATGATTTGCTGGAAGTTCGCTCAGCTTCTCAAGGGTTGAATTCATCCGTTTCCTGAGGGCTCCTTTCGCTGCAATGGATGCTGAGCACTCCGCAGCCACAACAAGAGTTCCATCATTGTCTCGCCCCTCTACATCAGCTTCGTCTTTAGCTCCCGTACTGGTCGGTTGCCAAGACCACTCAAGATCCTTATAGATATTCTGAAGCCACTGGACCGCTATAAAACACAGAGCCTCATGATGTGCTTGGTTAATATGTTCAGTAAACGGCTTTAGACGCCCAACAGCGATAAGGGCTGCAGCCATAGATACCTTTCCATCTCGGGCAATTGTTTCAATGTTTGCAAGCGATTGTCGAAGCTGTGTAAAGAATCTTTCTTGATATGCTTTTATGTCTTTCGGAACTTCTGGCAAACTCTGACACCCTTTAAACATGCTCTATGACGTATAACTTCTTATATGTGAATATTCCTCTAAAAGATTTTTACTATCATATCATCGACCTGCTTGGTGGTATTTTTTTACTTTTCGGAACTACTGAAAATACAACAAATCTTATCTAGTTACGATTGAAGAGAGTCGCATACACATTTTTAGGCGATGTTACCACCTTTTTCATAATGAAACAAGAGGTTCAAGCAAAGCTACTATCTCATCAAAATGATCCAAGTTTCTTATATCAACTACTGCACATGGTCCATTATAGAATTTTTGGACTGATTGAGATAACTCCTTAACAGTATGATGCTTAATTTTACTTTTTATAATATCAAGAGGTAGCATAACGACTAAAAGAATCTTTTTCTTCCTAAACTTGCAAAATACTACATTCTTTTTATTTATTATTGATATGTAATATTTCTGAGGATTAAATATTATTTGATCATTAATGGGGAGAATTGATTCTTTTAATTTAGAATAGATTTCTTTGACATTAGAATTAACACCGTCTAAATGAAATTCCTCTGAAATTTCAATAGGTTCACTAGAAATATCTTCAACATTTGTCACCAAGGAGTACTCAATATTTTCAAAATCTGGGTGCATTGAAAAGATAAATTCATTACTACTCTCATATTTTTTTATTGTTTGGATCTTTACAATCTTTCCCCACGTATCAGTGTAGGTATTTACTATTTCTGGTAATTCTTTCTTTTCACCATCTATTACAAGCAATATATTTTGGCTACTCTCAACCGCATCGCTTAAGAATTTGTATATTTCGCTTTCACCAATATGCTTTTTAAAGTTTTTCTTTAAGTTTGAATCAGTGTTTACAATTGAATAGATCTTTTCTATCAGTTCTTTTCTGCTATCCAAATTCTTGTAGAAGGCAAAAAACTTGGTAATTTGTGGAAATATATGTTTATAAAAATCATGTGAGGCTAACTCAACTTCGACTAAATAAAATTCTGGATTATCAATATCACTTAAATCAAATAGCAAAGCATCAGGTAATGTGCCCCCCAAAGATTTTGCATCGATTTTCCTCTTAGCGTCTATACAGATAGTTTTCTTTCCAAAAAAGAGCTTATAGTTATCAATAATGTCTTTTTCAAAATCCTCCTCCGATAAGTACTCTAGTTCGTTATATCTCCTGCCATCTTTGAACAGCACCATAAGTATCCTCCAAATTCGTCTATATATTAATTATGTTTATCTTTATATATGCTTTACTTAACTGTATACTTCATATGGGCCAATGTCGCCTAACGTTTCTGGGCTTTGCGAAGTGCCGAAGCTTTCCGCCCGAAGCCCGCCCACAATTCGTTTATTTCAACATTATGTTCTATAATAGATTTACAAAATTAAAAAAAGCCATAAAGAAAATCAGAATAAAAATCTATGTTTTATCTGCATCTGCACTAGCACTAATTCTCCGAAAAACACCTGATTCGGCACTGTTGAAGTAAATATATTTTCCATCAACCGATTGTACCATCGTATTGGAAACTTTATTGCCCGCTGTGCCTAGGTTGGTCAGCCCTTCGTTCCAGGTTAGCCATGAATCACCACCATTGCGGCTGATGAAAACACCCTCTTTCTGGGTGGCAAGATAAAGTGTGTCATTATCGTACTTATCAACCATGATCTTGTAGAATTCCTGATCAAGGTTCAATTCATTATTAATGGAAAACCAACTGGATCCCCCATCTGTACTTTTCATCACAGTTCCGTGGAAGCCCACAAGACTTATCCCCCCGTTCTTTGAGCAGGCATACATCACATTGGGGTCGACTGGATCAAAAGCTATCGAAAATACGCACTGACTTGCTGGCCAGCCCTGATCTAACATTTCCCAGTGGGCACCGCCATCCATTGATCGGCTTATTCCGTTGTATGTTCCGGCATAGAGGGTGTTGGGGTTCTCTGGATGGAAAACCAGAGATAAAACGCCATCTTTAGTCCGGTCTACATTGATTTCCCGCCAACTTTGATCACCATCTGTACTCTTGTAAATACCTGCATAGGATGTGCCAAAGTAAATTAAGTCGGGTTCTATGGGATGGAATAATAGAGACGTATACGGATAAATCGGTCGATCATTCTGGATGGCGGAAAGGTTACCAAAAGCATTCATCTGCACCCACCTCTCATCTGTAGCATCATAGTAGTAAAGTTCGTATCCCAAACTGCCACATAATAGCTTTCCATCACTGGTTATGGATATTGTCCGAATTTGTGGAGTATCCAATCCGTTATTGAAGTCGATCCACGTAGCACCATCGTCAATCGTTTTAAATATGCCCTCTTCAGTAGCCACATAGACTGCATGAGGAGGTTTTGGATCAATTGCGATTTGGTTGATGTGAGTACCATATATCTTCATATCCGCTATGTTGGCGCCAATGTCGAAATCCTTTGTACCCAACATAGCCCACCACCTCATTGAGAAAGGCTTTCCATGGGCACCTATTCCGAAGTCCATCCCATCATAGGACTTGTACAGTCCTTTGCCCCATGTACCTAACCATACCTCGTTGGTGTCGTTTGGGTTAAGTGCAAAGGTGTAAAAGCCCTGTCGAAGAGGGTCGTCAGAAATGACACTTGGAGTAAGGAAGTTTTTGTCATAGAATGTTGACCCGCCGTCATCAGAACGATATAATCCGCCCGGACATGCTCCGACGAAGATACGGTTAGAATTCATCGGATCAACTCCAATCAGCAGACTATAGACTTCTGGGACCGGCTTATTGCTCAGATCAGGTTGCCACACCACCGACCACTGGTCCGTATCGACTTTGCCGGAGTATACGCCGCAACCTTGGGTGCCAACATATATTTTTTCGTTGCTCACGGCACAGGAGGTAAGAACATTGGTATCAAGACCCGTGTTATGGGTGGTCCAGCTATTACCTCCATCGGTGCTAATCTGCAGGCCGTCATCCATGGCAGCTGCAAATAAAACATTATGATCACTTGGATGGATTCTTATTGCCCTACACTCATTGCTGGTTTTCAATATTTTGACCCATGTCAAACCAGAATCAGTGGACTTATAGACACCTGAACCATCGTTAAAGGTATAACCCTCTGGCTCCCTACACCAGTCAGGTACCCAAAAACCGCCAGCTCCGCAAGCGTACAAAATCGTTGGATCGACAGGGTCCACTTCAATATCATAGGCACCGATATTGGGAAAGTTTTCCAGCTCAATCCATGTCTTACCACCGTCGATTGATTTATTGGCACCATGGGGATGCAGCGTTATATAGAGAGTATCCCGATTAGTCTGGTCAACCGCAACATCGAGTACGGCTCTTGGCAGAGTACTGCTGATATCAGTCCAGGTTGAACCAGAATCCTCTGATTTATACAGTTTACCCCCATGTAAATCCGGACCAAAGGTTGCGACATATATTGTGTCCCCGTCTGCCAACACACGGTTCACCATAAAAGCCCCATCTCCCGAGAAATCTGCAATTTCTTCCCATGATGACCCTGCATTGGTTGTTTTCCACAGTTTCGGTTCTGTACGATCCGCAGAATAGATAACATTACTGTTCAAGGGATTCAAGCTTAAGGCAGTCGATGAGACGGGTACATCCCGGAGCAACGTCCAAGTTTCGCCTGCATCGATGGTTTTCCATGTGCCGCCAAGCCAGGTAGCAACGTAAGCGATGGATGTGTCGTTGGGATCAACTATCAACTGCGGCTGACCCCAAACTGTGCACATGGTAAAATGCTCATTAAGGGTTGACCAAGAATTACCCGTATCAGTGCTCTTATATATTTCACCAACTTCGCCCCTGCTGCCAGCGTAAATAGTTTCAGGATTGTTGGGATCAATGGCCAACGAGGTAATCCCGTTGGAGTTAGGCACCATAAGTGCAGTACGCCATGATTCACCTCCATCGATGGTTTGGCGGACCATCGCCCAGTCCTGAGAGGGCTTTGGATTGTAGCCACTATATACAACGTCAGGATCGGTTGGGTCTACGGCAATACTATAGGTATAATCTACCTCGGATTGTTCCAAGAAGCGCCAACTGTCTCCACTGTCAATGCTCTTGAAAATGCCAAAGCCGTTCTTGAGCGCGTAAATCGTATCAGGGTCCGATGGAGCGGGAGCAAGGGCATAGACTGAACCAAATCGAAAGCCGTCGCCATAAGGGTCAATAATCTGATCCCATGTTGATCCCCCATCCGTTGTTTCAAAGACTTTATCCACACCGTCAACAATCCAGATCTTTTCTGGGTCTTTGGGGCTGACTACCAACTCGTCAAAGAAAGTGTGACCTGCAGAAACTTCGTTCCAGGTGTTTCCTCTGTCAGTCGTCTTCAAAATGCCGCCTTCTGCGTCGATGGCATAAAGTATATCTGGATTTATCGAATCAATCCCTACAATATTGATGATGCCATTATTAGGACCTTTCATCTGAACCCATGCGTTCTGCTCTTCGCCTAGCAGGCTGCCAAAAACAAATGCTATTGCAAAAAGAGAAACAATTAGCAAAATAAAAAGTATAATTCTTGTGAAATAATTTTGATTGCTCAAAGTAATCTTTCTCCTTGATCACCTGTTAATGAATAAAAATAAGTGATAATTTTGATTAGCGAGTTTGTAATATCCTGAACTTGATATTCCTTCATTCATTTATTCACCAAATAAACCGTATCAACCACATATACGGCAATTCTTTATTTCTCAAGTTTAAGACAATTCATATCTTAAATATGTTTGTGAAGCTTTTTTCAACTTCGTATCAAAAAAAAAATCAATTCAACTCAATAAAACATATTTTTTGACTTTTAAAATATATGATTGAAATAAAGAAAAAAGAAGCTCCTAAGATAGAAGTTAGACAAAACACTATCGTTCTTTTTTAGTGGAAATTCGATAGAAAGGCGAGAAAGGAAAACTAATTAATCATAGGTTAATAACCCAGATTGAAAAATTAAGCACTGCTGCAAAACTTACCCAGAGAAGGTAGGGTATCAGCAGATAAGCCGCGGTTTTGGATATTTTAGAAAACTTAAAAATTGTTGCCAATATTGCAATCCACAAGATCACTATTTCTATAAAAGCAAAAAATGGAGATTTTAATCCAAAGAAAATAATTGACCACAGGATATTGAGTGCAAGCTGAATCCCAAAAAAGGTTATTGCAATTTTAAAATATTTTGTTTTTGTTCCTTGGCTCCATATCAAATATAGGGAGATACCCATTAGAATAAAAAGTGTAATCCAAACAGGAGAAAATAGCCAGTTTGGAGGGTTGAAACTTGGTTTTTCTAAGGCAGCATACCACGTTGATATAGAGGGTGAAGTAAAAAATGCGCCAATAATTCCTGCTAGTTGACAGATTACGATAGAATATACAAGTTTGGGTATATTCTTAATTTTCATCATTCCTTAATTTAATTAAACTATTTATTAAACTTCCGCCATACCTTCACATACTTAGATCCTCATAGGCAGATAACGCTGCGATCGCGCCCTCGGCACATGCTACAACGATTTGTCTTACACCGCCGGTCACATCGCCTGCAGCGTAGACCCTGGGCAGATTCGTTCTCTGTTTTTTATCGGTGATTATATAGCCCTGCTCATCAAGTTTTACACCTACTGCATTTGCCAATGTATTGTTTGGAGAGTCACCGATCAATATGAACACGCCTTCAAAATCTAACTCGTGAAATACGTCTTCTCTCAAATCATGAATCAGAACACTGTTAACAAGAGTTTTTCCTCTTATTTCCCCCAATACTGAATTCCAGATTATCTTCACACCAGATCGAATAAGTCTTTTTTGTAATGATTTCTCAGCTCTGAGTTGGTCTCTTCTGTGCACCAATGTCACATCGCAGCCAATGTCTTTGAGGTAGATCGCCTCAGTTGCCGCTGTATTGCCGCCACCAACCACGAGGACCTTCTTTTCCTTAAAGAAAAAACCATCACATGCGGCACAATAGGATACTCCTTTGCCAATAAATTCTGCCTCGCCGGGTATGCCGAGTTTTTTATGCAAGGAGCCGGTGGCTAGTATCACTGCATCTGACTTATAGGAGTCACCATTCGTGTATAGAGTCATATTTTTATCTATCTCGATTTTCTTGACTTCTGCTGGCAGGATGCTCACATATTTCAAGGCATGTGTTTTCATCTGATCCATAAGTTCCATGCCCTCTATAGAATCGAAGCCGGGATAGTTCTCTATTGACCAGGCTTCATTTGCTAGCCCACCGGCAGTTGCCCTCTCAAGTATAAACGTACTTAGCCCACTTCTAGCCGCATAGATTCCGGCAGTCAGACCTGCAGGACCAGCGCCAATGACAGCCACATCATATGCCATAATAACACCACTACCACATATTCCTACTAATAAATTTTCTGTCAGTGAATAGGATGTACCTATATATTCATTCTATCCTACCCGCACACTATCCGATAAAGAAGCTTTTTTGCAGTTCTATTTCCAATGAATTCTGAACAGATCTTGAACTCACGGAGATTGATCCCATCTTTCCGAAGATTTGGTACCTGGTTTGTTCAATTATATTATTGTAGCATGGTCTCAAAATCGTTTAATGAGCTTCTGGAAAATCCTCGCTTGTAGACCGTAAAATTTTGAATATCCCTCTGCACTTTTTTGATTTAATGATCCCTCAAAAATTAATGCGTTTGGAGACCTGCGGGCTACCACACGTGCATTTCCCTTGAATAATCTTGCCTTTACAAAACCTGTTACTCTTTCCTGGGTTTTATCTATAAACGCATTTAAATCTGCCATCAACGGATCGTCCACTAGTCCCTGATATGCCAACTCCCCCCACATATCATCTACCATCGCCTTGAATTTTAACTCGGCTCGTGTCAAAACAAGCTTCTCCAGGTCCCTATGTGCCTTAAGCAAAATCGTAGCAGCAGGATGTTCATAACTTTCCCTCATCTTCAGCCCCAAAACCCGGTCTTCTATTATATCTGACCTGCCAACCCCATGCTTGCCACCGATTTTATTGAGTTTTTGTATCAGAGAAAGTCCATCCATTTTTTCACCGTTTATGGATATAGGTATGCCTCTTTCAAATCCTATTTCAATTACCTCTGCCA